>JBHLLM010000166.1:0-6631 GCA_048885575.1 Candidatus Hermodarchaeota archaeon | reverse complement strand
ATGTTTTCATTTAATTGTTGTTGGTGAAGATTTATAAGATTCCCAAGTTCTTGATAGAAGCTAGTATTAATCCTCATTATCTTTTTTGCAGAAATTAGTGAATATTGATTATCGATTAATTCTTTTGCGTCTAAAGTTATATCTCTATTAATAATATTACCTATGATTTTCTGTTTATATTCATTTTTTAAATTAGCTAAGTATGGTTCAATGGTTTTTAATTTTGTGTGAAATTGATCGAAAAAGGGCATTATCTCTTTAAGAATTTTAAATGCCTTTAATGTGGTATTTTTCGTTTTCAATAAATCATCCACAGTTGCCTTTTTTTCTTTTGAATCACCTAACACAAAACCTTCTAATGGTAAGTTATAGATGAATAGATTAGGTTTTGGGATTTTAGGTTGTAAAAAGATTAGGTTACCGAAGACAGAGGTAAAGTGATCCATCATTCCTCCTCCCTCTTTAAATTCCTTTACCTCTGTATTATAACCCTCTAAAGCGATTTGAAAAGAATCTAATTCTTTCCCACTTACTAAATTTAAAAAATACAACCATGCAATAACTAACGCAGAGGAGCTGGCGACCCCAGAGTTAATTGGTATATCACCAGTGATTTTTATTTTATACCCCTTTTCAAACCTGCATTTTCTACGAATAAATTGATTATAGCCGCTTATTAAATAGTCTCGATTAGATTCATATTCTAATTCCCCACTATTTAATGGAATTTCTATTGAATTATCTATATCTGGTTCATTGATCAAAAATTTTGGTTCTGTAATTCTTTCTGCTTGTAAATATATGTATTTAGAAATCGCCATAGATATAATTGGATAATTTAAATAATCTTGGTGTTCGCCAAAAAGACATATTCTTCCAGGAGCTTTTACTTTTATCATTTTTTCTTATTATTCTGATTTAAAATGTCTTTAACTAGTTTTTAATAAAGAGTTTTGGGATAATTTATGTTTAGAAGAGAATTCTGTATATGATCAAGATAATACAAGGATATTACTTTTTTTTTTCTTTTTTGGTAGGTAGATTTTATTGACACATTAAGTTAAGAATTTTCTTTGAGTTTTTATTATTATCTAAATAATGTTTGATGAGTTTAATTAATGATACACGATTTTCTAATAATAAAAGACGGTTTACCATTATTATCCAAGAACTTTTCAATAGCTAAAAATATTTTTTCTGAATCAGATTCATTAATTCTAGTTTCTGGTTTTTTTTCTGCGTTAAACTCGTTTTCTGATTCATTTGAGGATTTAGGTACCATTAGTGAATTAAAATTGTCTAACAATGATTTAAAATTATCATTTTTAAAGGATGCTAGTATTCCTAATTTAATATATATTGCCACATACGATGATAAATCTAAACCAGTTAATGTTCTTAGGATTTTGAGAAAACTTTCTCGTACTTTTTTACAAAAATTTAGTATCGATGGTATTGTAAATTGGAAAGGCAATGTTAACGAATTTAATTCTTTTGAAGCCATATTAACAGCTTTTGTAGAAGAAGAATTAAGGGAGAGTGATACAGGATTTAAAGAACGAGTGGTGGCATTATTTAAGTGCGTCGAAGAAAAAATCAACGAGGAGACAAATTTATTAACACTAAAAAGCAAGTTAGATCCTCCACCTAACTTACCTAATTATTGTAATCAAATTCCTCGTTTTACTTCCCTTAAGAAAATTAATCCAAAGTATTATCTAACTGGCGAAACTTCGCATAAAGTTTTTCATCAAATTGACGGGAAGAAATCCATCAGACAGATTACAGAAAGTTTGGATTTAACTCATGAACAAGTATATAATATCTGTAAAAATTTAGTTAAGTTTGGTTTTTTAAAATTTTGTTAATAAGGAATTTATCTCTTGCCTGAAGGACTCCATAAGAGATTGCTTTCCTATTTTATGATAATCCCGATTTGAACTAAATATGAATATGATTGCATAAATGGTCATAAAAATTAAAATAATTAAGGGTATTGAGTTATTTACTTATCCTTGAACTCTTTTTTGGTGCTGCTTTTTTCTTTTTCTTTCTTTATCTATGACTTCCTCTTCCAATTGTTTCAATCCAACCTCATCCTTCCCCTCAAATCGGAAAGTACCAACAATTTTACTTTCTTCTTTATCTCCAGACTTACTAATTTTTTCAAAAGAGAGTATTACTGGCTTACCTTGCTCTAAGGCAAGATTGATGAAATTGATAAACCCGTAATGCTTACTTGGAGCAATGTTGAATTTGATAGACACTTCTTTATTCTTCTTAGTTGAAGTCTTCAGTACAAGTCGTAATTTCAATTAAATTCACGCAAAATATTTTTTTTCTTGTATAATTTTATAATGAAATTTAAAATTATATTGAAATTTATATATATATAAATTAAAAGAATATCATGATATAAGAAGTCTACTAATCTTTACCGGTTTAAATAGATTTAAAGAAAGATTTGGAAAGATTTATTAGAAACAACCATAAATTAAAGGGAATATAAAAGTTATGGCTTCAAAATTTAGACTTCGTCGAATTTTCAAACCATTAGTCAAATTAGTTGCTAATTTTTTAAATAAAATTGGTGTAAGTCCAAATTATGCAACTTTTATAATGTTCAGTTTTTCTATTTTTAGCTTTGTTGCACTTGTTTATTTTTCTAATCTATTTCTTTTCTCAATTCTCGTCTTCATGACTGGTTTTTTTGATGGAGTAGATGGGGCAATAGCAAGAATGAAGGGAAGCGAAACAACATTTGGAGGATTTTATGATTCGGTGATGGATAGAATGAGTGAATTTGTAATTTTTCTTGCACTTTTATTATATAGGTGGAATAACTTATTATGGGGTGTTATTGATATGAAATTGATAATTTTCGTATCTTTTTTGAGTTCTATAATGATTAGTTATTTAAGAACAAGAGCAGAGGTTTTCTTTAAGGGAGATTTCGATTTTGGCTTAATGGCGCGGTCTGAAAGGTTATTTTATTTATTTATTACAATGATGATCGCAAATTTTTATGGTTATGTTAACGAATTCTTATTTATTTTCATGCTGCTGGTGTTAGCTACAGCATCCTTCAGATACTTTAAAATTGCGAAATTAATAAATGTTTATGAAAGAGAAAATTAGCGTGTTCATCTATTTATATTTAGCTCAATTATTAATTTATCTCCATCTTTCAAATTGAAGTAATCTCTTAAATAAGGCTCAGCTAAAATCTCAATTATATTTTGTTTGTGATGAGTTCTTTTAATATCAAGTATAGCAGCTTTTACTTTTACTTCTGGATTGTCGATCCTTGAGATGAAACAATCGTAACAATCAACAACACCATACGATCGTTCTGAAGTATCATCTTGGAATCCTGCAATAACAACAGGTTTAAGATTATTGAGTTTCTCTCGCAACAAATTTATATTGGTACTATTTAACTCTAAATTTAGAGTTCCTTTATAAGGTAAAAACCCTAATTTCTCTTGAAATTGATCGAAATACCCCTTTATTGACACATAATAAGCTCCTTCTTTCATTCCACTCTGTACTGCACCTAATATTACAATACGCTCTAGAATTGCCTTTAAATTCTTATACATTAAAAGCATTACATCGCTACCTTCTTTAGTTAACACTATTTTTTGGGTTTTATTTTCAATTTTTCTTTTAATCCAACCCAACTTTTGTTCAAGATCGTTGATTCTTCTTGAGGCAGTTTGTTGGCTTAAATTAAGTAGTCTTCCGAACTCTACACTACTAATATTAATAGTTTGTCTGTGCTCTATATGCTTACAAAGTTGATAAAGCGCGAACCAGTTAGCGTAGTTTTCCGGTGATACTTCTTCTTTACTCATTAAATCACTGTTAGAACTATCTTTTATATTCATTTATTATTTTTTTCTTAATAAGGCTAGAGGAATGAAGCTCAAATTCATCATAATATGTATCTAACCTTTTAATTATTATCTTCTTCAACCCTTTTTCTTCTAAGCCATGTTTTAGAGTTTCTTGATCATATTTTTGATCTGGACCTAATAAAATAATGTCTGGATTAATTTCTTTGACAGTTTTAAGCGTGTCATTATCAGATCTTCCCAGTCTAGCGTCCTTCACATTTTTTACATTCTTTATCACTTCTAGTCTTTGATTTTCGGGAATTATCGGAGTCTCACCAGAATAGAGCTTTCGATTTTTATCAGTTGCCACAATAACATAAACATCACCCAATTTAGCAGCTTCATTTATCAGATATATATGTCCAGGGTGCAGAAGATCAAACGTACCGGCAATTAATACTTTCTTTTTTATTTTTCGTCAGCTCATTTGCAGTATTTAATTTTAACTTATAATTCAAGGATAACAAATATCCGAGTAGATTTACGAATATATTATAGTTTTTCTTGCATACATTTCTTTAAATCGTTCATTTGAAGTGATATTGATACATCACCTCTAGTTTTTTCAATAATACTTCTTGCTTGATCAGTTTTACGCCTTAAATCTTGAGTCAGTCCAGATGGATAATCAATTGAAAACAAATGAGTGTATATATCATCCATACTTTCTAAAATATAGTTTAAATCATTTATGATAGAATTTCGAATATTATCTAATGCGTATCTTCTTAATTCCCCAATAACATCAGCAAGGCCAAGTGCATAATTCAAAGGGTTAAGGTTCAAATCGTTAGGCAGGGGAAGTGGCTCTTTTGAGATAATGGAATAAAAGGCTACTGCTTCGGCATATTCTTGTTCCGGAGTTTTTAGATACTTCAAAAATACACCAGGATTTTTATTAACCAATTCTAGTAATTCTTTATGCGTTTCTTTAACATTTAGGATTTTTTGATGATATTGATCAAAATCTTTTCTATGTATGTGTTTAATTGAATTGCTGCAATCTCGTATTAAGGTACGAGATAATTTCAAGATTCTCTCTCGATCTTGATCTAGCTTATCTAAAGTTTCAGATAATTCCGAAAAAATCTTATTAAGCCTCATCCTTATAAATAAATATTTTAGTAATAATTAATTCCAATTTTAAATATATTTAATTATCAAAAGGAAGAAAAATATTTAGGATTTTTTATTAAAGAACATTTAGTAAAATAAAAAGTTGAAAAACATATGAAGATTTTATTAATACACTCTGATGGGGTAGAAGTTACAAAAAATAAGGAAGCAACGAGCAATCCACAAGAATTCCCTGAAAAGATTATTAAAATGGATGGCTTGATTTTAGTTGCTTATGTATCTGTAGAAGATCAAGACTCTTACGATACAGATTTAATATCTGCTCAGGGAGCTAAAGTTATAGAAGAAGCTATTCTTCAAATAACGAATTTTCCCGAAAATATTAGACAAAAAAACGAAGAGATAAGAGAACATAATAACTTAGTTGAAAGTGGTAAAATTAAAGGAAAACCAAGAAAATTGTTCGAATTAATAAAAGACAGATCTATGTATAGAGTCGATAAAGTATTAGTATATCCTTGGGCACATTTAAGTAAATTTCTTAGTAATGAGATAAACGCTATGGAGGTATGCCCTAAGATAGCTAGAATTTTAAGTGATAAAGGTATAGAAGCAAATTATTCTCCATTTGGATGGTATAAATCATTTAAGATCAATTGTTTAGGTCATGAGATTGCAGAAATGTATAGAGATGTTAAACTAGCCATAAAACCAGAAGAACAATTAAAAAATTCAATTTTTAAAATCATAACAACAAAGGGTGAAGAAATAGACTTAAGATTTGACGGTGATAATAAGCTAATACTACCAAAAATCGAGATGGAAGACGATGGATTCAAAAATTTCCTCATGTCTGAGTTAGGAACTAGAAAAGTGGATAAAGCAATTGAACCCTCTCATATAAAAGTTATGAAAGAATTTGAGTTAGTCGATTTTGATCCAAATACAGATGCTGGAAATTTTAGATGGTATACTAAAGGAGTGATTATGAAAAATTTAATCAAGAATTTCATAGAAGAAAGACTTATTGATTATGGAGCAATTTTAATAGAAACTCCAATAATGTATACTGTAAAAAACAAGAAGTTAACAGCTCAAACCGCTCGGTTTCCAGCAAGAAGTTATTGGCTAGAATCTGGTAATAATAGATATCTTTTAAGATATGCTAGCGATTTTCTGCTCTTTGATTTGTTTTCCCAAATGAATTTAAAGCCCCAATATTTTCCCCTAAGAGCTTATGAATTTGAACAATACGATTTTCGCAGAGAACAGGAGGGGGAACTTTCAGGGTTAAGGAGATTAAGGGGTTTTATTATGCCTGATCTTCATACGCTATGTAAAGATTTAAAATCTGCAATAGATGAGTTTATCCTTCAATATGAATTAATCAAAAACCTTGAAAATGATTTAGGCATTAAGAGTTTTGTAATATTTAGGGCAACACAAGCTTTTTACGAGGAAAATAAAGAATGGATTATTAATCTTATCAAATCAGAGAATAACCCCGCCCTATTGGAGTTATGGGAAGATAGGTATTACTATTATGTCCTTAAATTTGAAAGAAATGTACTTTCAGCACAACAAAAAAGTGCGACATTAGCTACTAATCAGATAGATGTGGAAAGTTCTTTAGAGTCTATGGTTGATAATGATGG
>JBHLLM010000165.1:0-6643 GCA_048885575.1 Candidatus Hermodarchaeota archaeon | reverse complement strand
AATTTCGATATTTTCTTTCATTTCTATTTCTTAATTATAATTTGTCTGAGGGTTTATTATTTGTAATTAAAACATTAGCTTAAAAACTATTCTAAAGGTGTGTATAAAACCAAGTTAAAGAGAATTATAGATAGGAGATCAATCTTCAAATATTAGATAGTTATTATGAATAGTACTGCCTAGGAAAAATTAGTTTATACTTTGAATCAATATCTCGATGATAAAATACCTTTAGGAAAAGCTTGATAATTTACTCAAAAAAATATTTGCTTTAAAATATAAAATCTCTGAAACAGAATTAGAAATTGTAAAAATATTAAAAAAATGTAATAAAACTAAATAAGGTAGATTAAGTTCCCTCTTCATAGCCGTGGATGTAATTATATTGCTCCTCAGTTAATTTATCAATTTCAACGCCCATGGATTCAAGTTTTAAAAATCCTACTTTATCATCAATCTCTACAGGAACTTCAACCATCCCTGGCTTTAAGTTATCTTTATTTTTGACGATATACTCGGACATTAGAGATTGTAAGCCGAATGACATATCCATAACTTCTGCAGGATGCCCTTCTGACAGTACTAAATTTGCTAACCGCCCTTTAGCAAGCAGATAGACCTTCTTACCATTTGGCATTAATAATTCTTCAACATTTGATCGAATTGGTTTTATCTCTTCAGCGTATTCATATAATTCCTTAGTGGGAATTTCAATATCAAAATGCCCTAAATTACCGAGAATGATACCATCCTTCAATTTATCAATTGTTTCTTTGGTTGGTTGAATCACATGCTTGCATCCAGTGGCGGTTAAGATTATATCTGCATGAGGTAATGTCAACTCGATAGGCATTACATTATATCCTGCGAATTTTGCTTGTAAGGCCTTGATTGGATCTACTTCCGTTACGGTTACATTAGCACCTAAACCTCTCGCTCTAAGTGCCATTCCTGAAGAACAATGACCATATCCCGCAATGACAACATTTTTGCCAGCAAATAAAACGTGCATACCATAAATAGCAGATACAATACCCTGTCCTGTACCTAATTCGTTATCAAATTGATTTTTGCACCTAGCATCGTTCACGGGGAATAATGGAATTTTTAAATCACCCGACTTTTCCATGGCTTTGAATCGCTTCACACCAGTGGTGGTTTCTTCTTGGCAGCCAATAATAGTGCCATCTCTAATTAACTCAGGAAATTCCTTATGTGCGGTTACTATCATATCTGCACCATCATCAATTAGAATATTAGGTTTTGCCTTTAAGCATTCACGAATACACCAATAAAATTCCTCATCTGTATTTCCGTGCCATGCAAATACATTTATATCTTCTTTTACTAACGCTGCAGCGACATCATCTTGAGTTGAGAGAGGATTGCTGCCGCATAAAAATACTTCAGCACCTCCTGCTTTTAAAGTGCGCGCAAGATTAGCTGTTTCTTTGGTAATGTGTAAACACCCAGCTATAGTGATACCTTTTAAAGGCTTTTCCTTAGCGAACCGTTCTCGAATAACTTTAGCAGTAACGGGCATTTTAGACTCAGCAATGTATATCGCTTCTCTTCCTTTTTCAGCTAAAGTTTCATTTGCAACTTTATAATTTACCATAATAACTCAATTTATAATTTTTTGTTAATAAAATAATTAATTTAAGCATTAATTTAAATATATTATTGGTTAAAGTGCAATCATAATTTCAGAATTATTAACATTTAAGTAATGCCATTATTATTATATACTTATGAATGAAATTAAAGATGAATTTCAAAACCTTAAGATTATAAAAAGTTTTAATAATAAATCAAAATATGTAATATCCAAACTCTCGCAGGTTTTAGGTTATACTAGACAGACAATTAAAAATAGATTTGATGATCTGAAGACAGAAAAAATAATTAGTACTTTTACGATCAACATTAATCCGAATATTCTCCCTACTAATCTAAAATATGTATTATTAGAAATAAAGACCAATCCTAAGGAACCAGAACTTTTAGAAAATTTGTTAAAAATCTCACAATTAAAAATCCTTGATGGAATTTTAGGAGAATATTCTCTATTTGCTTTACTCATATTTCATTCATCTGAGGAGTATTACCAAGTATTAAGTACAATAGATAATATTATGGCTAAATCCTATTTTAAGAAATACCATATAATCGAGACAATTAAAGTGTTTAAAACTAATGGGATTGAATTATATGATGATGAAATTGATCCATATTTCGAAATTGATAACATTGATTATGTGATTTTAAAAATTTTGGAAGAAAATCAAACAATTAAACCGATTTCTACTTACGAGATTAAA
The DNA here is from genome assembly GCA_048885575.1 of Candidatus Hermodarchaeota archaeon. Classification (GTDB taxonomy): domain Archaea; phylum Asgardarchaeota; class Lokiarchaeia; order Sigyniarchaeales; family SOKP01; genus SOKP01. The sequence continues at coordinate 4,322 of JBHLLM010000165.1, read as the reverse complement.
GATATAATTAGAGATAAGTACAAAAGTTTTTTAATTGAAATGAACAAAAAAGAAATCTCTCAATCTACAATTCATAACAGAATTAAAAAGCTTGAAAAAAAGAACGTGATTCTTAACTATGCGCTTAACTTTTGTCCTAAGAAAATTGGGTTTAATGGAAAATATCTCGTAAGAATTAAACCAAAAGATCCTTCCAAATATAACGATATTGCCTTAAATTTAGAAAAGAGTAGTTTTATAACCGATCTTTTCAGGATAGGGGAACAACATGGTTTATTTGCGATAGTCCGCGTTAAAAAGGTCGAAGACTATGCAGAATTCATAAAAAATTTATACCAATCTGATGAAATTGAAGATACATTGACTAGTTTTGTATTAGATGAGCTAAAGACTTTTACAAATTTTGTTATTTATTAAATTTGAGTTTGAAGATACAGATTCCTTATCGCATTTATGATCACTCTCTAATGATTTATATTTCATTTCAATTACATTTTTTTTAATAAGCGTAATATCAATATTATAAAGATTAAATTAAACAAAATCATAGTCTTGCGAGGAGGTTCAAATATTTCGAGATATTTCTGAATTTATTAATAAGCCGAATTATGACAAAATTGCTATAATTGACATAGAAACTACTGATTTAAAACCAGAAAATGGATTAATTATAGAGATCGGTATTGTTGAACTTAACTTAAAAACCGGGAGAACAAGGGTTTTATTTGATTCAACAGTAAAGGAATCAAGTTTTGGGGATTTTCACAAGGATGCTTGGATTTTCTGTAATTCTGATTTAAAATTCGAAGATATCGAGAATGCTCCTAATCTGAATCATGTTAGGCGGAAAATCCAAGAGATATTAGATCATTATTCATTAACTGCGTATAATACATCCTTTGATTTTGGATTTATGGAGTCTAGAGGTTTTACCATAAGAAAGGATATTCCAGATATTATGGCATCAGCGAAAGAAGCGTGTAAAATTATGTATCCAAATGGAGGTTATAAAAATCCAAGGATGCAAGAAGCATGGAACAATTTTTTCCCCAACTCAAATTATAGGGAGAAACATAGAGCAGTAGATGATGCTATTCATGAAGCCAAAATACTCTATGAGATGTTTAAGAGAGGAGATTATAAAATCGAACCGTAACATAACTCTTTTCTCAACTTATACTCAATTTTATGTAAAAATCGCTAAATGAATTAATTTAATTACAAAAGAATAATATTTTTAATTGAAAAGTATGAATTATTTTTTTGAATTAATTACAAAAAATGTTGGATTTTCAAGAGTAGGACGAATAGTATGCTCAAAAGAATCTAAAAGGTTTATATCGACACCAAACATTATTGTTCCGATGAAAAAAAGTTTAATGAATAATGTAAGCTTTCTTGAGGAGTTTGAAGATCACGAATTGTTTTTAATTTTAAAAGATTTTTATTTAAAGATTGGATTTTTGCGGGATAAGTTTAAAAAAACTGGTTTTATCTATACGCATAATGGTTCACTGGAAACTTTTAAGGAAAAATTAGAGTCTAATATTGATATTTTTACAGAAGATAATATCATACCTTCTATTCCATTCAATATTCCTACAACAGCTATTAGTAAAGAGTTCGCTGAAGAGGAAATTAATAAATTTTTAACTAAATCCGATCAAATCTTAAAACAATATAGCAATATAGATTTTGGATTATCTATTAAGATTTATGATTATTATGAACTATTTAATCTATATATTCCTCTAATAAAAAAAAATGAAAATGTGAGGATATTAAATTTAGTAGATTTATTTGATAACTTCAATAATTTCAGGATGATTTTAAAAGTAATATTTAAAATCAAACAAGAGCTCGATAATAATTTAGTGTTAATGGTTTCAGGTAGAGTTATCCCGAAATTTTATCCGATTTTGATTTATTTAGGGATCGATCTAATTGATTGTTCTTATTTATTGTATTTATCTTCTGAAAATTTCTATGATACTATAGAATATTTACTTCCAATTTATAAAATAAAATATTTACCTTGTTCATGTACTATTTGTAAAAGTAATTTAAAATATAATTTAAGTTACAAATATTCTTCTGAAAAAATGGAACAACTAACTCTTCATAATATCATCTTAGCATACACATATATGAATAAACTCAAATTATACATGAGATTGGAAGATCTTAGGGGTTTTATTGAGAAATCCTCGTATGACGATATGAATATGATCTCTACATTAAAATTGCTCGATAAGCAGTTCTTTAATGTATTGAGATTTGAAACTCCAATAACTCAAGTAGGTAAAACTGTCAAATGTTTTGGTCCATCCTCATATAATAGACCAGATTTTCAAGAATTTAGGCAGAGATTAGTACAAAATTTTGCACCAGAAGCTTGGACAAAATTAATTATATTAATCCCATGCTCAGCAAAAAAACCTTATTCCATCTCAAAATCTCATAGAAAATTTCAAAGTATTATGAGAAGATTTCCTAATTTTCCTGATTTTCAAGAGATTATCCTAACATCGCCATTAGGCGCTATTCCAAGACAATTAGAAAACATTTATCCTGTAAATTCATATGATATTTCAGTAACAGGAGATTGGGATAACGAAGAAATAGAAATTGCCTCAAGTATGCTTAAATCTTTATTGAAGAAGTTTAACGAGAGAATTCCCGTATTATGCCATTTAAAAGACCAAGGATACTTAAAAATTATTGAAAAAGCTCGTTTAGAATTGAAAAATAAATTTTACTTTACAGAAGTTCAGGGTAATCTTAAAACTAAGGAATCTTTAATTTCTTTGGAAAAAAACATTAAAAATCTAAAAGACTTGTTAGTCCTAGAAAATGCTATACCTGAAAACAAAAATTTCTTAAAAACTTGGACACGTAAGATTTGTAAAGTAATCGATTATCAATTTGGTCCAAACACAGGAAATATGCTATATTATAATGGGGTAAAAATATGGCAGAATAAAAAGAGTCATCAAATAGAAATAACTGACCCAGTAACTCGAGAAAAACTTGGAAATTTTAATTTTAATTCGGGTCAAATTGAATTAAATCTTAACGCAGCGAATAGGTTATTACCATTAAAAGAGAAAATAAATTATATTATATTTGATGGGTTATCAATTAAAGGAAACACTTTATTTCGTCCAGGAATTATTGATTTTAGCCCAAATCTGCTACCCAAAGACTTAACATTGATTTTTGATAAAAATCAAGAGAAATTAATCGGTATAGGAAAGATGATAGTTGGTTCTAATTATATTAGAAATTCAAAAACAGGTAAAATTGTAAATGTCTACGAAAAAATTTAGCGAAAACACTTTACTTATTGATAAGATTAAAGAGTTTAGGTTTAATTCAGTAAAAAGGAAATTTAGGTTAGAAGGAGAACAATTAGATAAGCCAATAAGCTTCTGGATAAAAGAAGATCGATTACTAAAAACAAAGGGCAAGGAATTTACGATAATTTTAAGGACTAAGGGTTGTAGTTGGGCGTTGGGAGATTTTGGGGGTTGTTCCATGTGTGGATACATCCAAGATTCTACAATTGAAAAAATAGACCAAGTTCATATTATAAATCAATTTCAATATGCCCTTCAAGAAAAAATAAATGATATTATTTCAGATGAGGACGATTATATTCTTAAAATTTTTAACTCTGGAAGTTTTTTCGATGATAGCGAAATATCTAAAGAAGTACGAGAAAATATATTCAAAAAAATAGCAGATATCCCTAAAATTAAGGAAGTTGTTATAGAATCTCGAGTTGATTATATTACTAAAGAGAAGCTCAAAAATATGAAAAATATTTTAAAGGAGAAATATATCGAAGTCGCTATTGGTTTGGAAACTGTAAACGATTATATTAGAAATGTGTATATAAACAAGGGGTTGAAATTTAACGATTTCTTGGATGTAGTTCATTTATGTAAAAAGAACGATGTAGGTGTAAGAACTTATTTACTCTTTAAGCCGCCATTTCTAAATGAACAAACAGCAATAGAAGATTGTGTCAATTCGATCCAAAAGTTAACAGAGTTAAAGATTAATACTATTTCGATTAATCCTCTAAATATTCAGAAAAATTCACTTGTTGAATACTTGTTTTATCAGAATAGATATCGCCCCCCTTGGTTTTATTCTCTTTTTAAATGTCTGATAAAAGCATGTAAAAATAACGATATATTAGAATCAGTGAGGATAATCTCTTCTCCTTCTGGCGCTGGTACAAAGAAAGGCATTCATAATTGTTTAAAACGAGATTGTAACGAATTCATGATTAAAGCTCTAAATGAATTTGTACT
>JBHLLM010000164.1:0-6644 GCA_048885575.1 Candidatus Hermodarchaeota archaeon | reverse complement strand
CCGTATCTGTCTATGCACTATTACCTGATTTATTAGCGCGAGGTATTGAACCCAATATGGTCGATCCAAGAATCGTATGCATTGAATACGACGATCTTGTAGACATTTTAGCGCAAACTCCTAAAGTAGCTTCTTGGATGTAAATGAAAGATTAAGGATCGAGATTTAATTTTCTGAATCTAAAAATTGCATGATAAAAGATTCTCACTACAAACAGTCTGAATAGTAGATTCAAGTATATTATATTTGGTTGAAAGGTATTCGCTAATATCAGATATTAATGTTTCTTGCTCATTTGGATTTTCACATGCTTTTAGCTTAATGTGAGCAGAAAAAACCAACATATCTGGAGTAATTGTCCAAAGATGAACATGCAAAATTTCTGAAATTTTACTAAATTTAATTTTCAAATCTTCACTTATATCATCAATATTTAAACCTGAAGGAGTCATTTCTAATAGTATTTTAACTGAATCTCTTAAAATGCCATATGCCCAATAGAAGATAACTGCTGATATACCAATACTTACAAAAGGATCAAGAAAACTCCACCCTGTGAAAGAAATGACAATTGCTACGATAACAATCCCTATCGAAGATGCGGCATCAGCTATCATATGATAAAAGACACTCTTGACACTAATATTTGAACTCCGGGACGCTTGTAAGATAAGAATGCTTGAAATATTAACTCCTAATCCAATTAAAGCTACGATTAACATATAGAAACTCATAATTTCTTGAGGATTTAGGAATCTTATAATTGCTTCGTATACAATAAAACCTATAATTGGTAATAGAAATAGACCATTAATAAAAGCGGCTAATACTTCTGCTCTATATAAGCCGAATGTTTTATGGTGGCACGCAGGCTTTTTTGCTATAACAATTGCTAATAAACTAAGTCCGATAGCAAAAGCATGTGTAAACATATGACTAGCATCACTAATTAAAGCAATACTAAATGTAAAGATACCCCCTAATATTTCCACTACCATAACAACCAATGTAATTGTGAGAGATATTGCTAACCTTTTTTTCTCTACCGCTCGAAATTCAAACAAACGACTCGAAGATTTACCAGTTATGCCTTTATCTTCCATAATTTTCATCAAGTTTGATATAATTTATTACTAAATTCTAATTTCTAAATTAAAATGAAATAAAATTAATATTAGTCTTTAATCGAGATAAATTAAGTATCAAATTAAAAATGATCAATAATAATAAATTAAAATAAATATCTTTTACGAGATGATTGTACCTACAGTTTTTGTATGTATTGAACCTTATAAATGTGAAGCAATTATACTTCACTCAATATCGGAAAATTCAAAAGGTTATGGATGTAATTTTTAGTTCGAAATCTATCACCTTTTTATTCTTATTAAACTATTTATTCATTATTTAATCAGTATGAAATCTAGATTGTGAGGATAAAATGCAGATTATAAATTTAGAAGAAAAATACAACGATCTTTATTTTATGTGTTTAGAAGATTGGAGCGACGAAATAAAAGAGGCTGGGAATCATAAAGAAATTTGGTATAATAAGATGAAAAATGAAGGCCTTGGCGTGAAATTAGCTCTAAATAAAAATGAAAAGGTTGTAGGCATGATACAATACATTCCTATCGAACATTCTTTTGCTGAAGGAGAGAATCTATATTATATCAATTGCATTTGGGTGCATGGCTACGAAGAAGGCGTAGGTAACTTTCAGAAAAAAGGAATAGGTAAGAAGCTTTTAAAAGCTGCTGAAGAGGATGCCCTAAGTAGAGGTGCTAAAGGGATGGTAGCATGGGGTGTTTCTTTACCTTTTTGGATGAAAGCTTCTTGGTTCAAAAAACAAGGATACCAAAAAGTTGATAAGCAAAGTATGGCAGTCTTACTATGGAAGCCTTTTTATGACGATGCTATTGCGCCTAAATGGATAAAACAGAAAAAGAGACCCCAGAAAATACCTGGAAAAGTATCGGTAACAGCATTTTTGAACGGGTGGTGTCCTGCTCAGAATGTCGTGTTTGAAAGAGCAAAAAGGGCTGCTTCAGATTTAGGAGATAAAGTAGTTTTTACAGAGATAGACACTTTTAATAGGAAGGTATTTTCAGAATGGGGTATTGCCGATGCCCTATTTATCGATGGGAAAGAAATTAGAACCGGACCACCACCATCATACGAAGATATTAAAAAAAAAATAACTAAACGACTAAAGAAATTGAAATAAGAAAGTTCGTGTATCATAGCTACGATTTCGACGAATAATTTTTTTTAATCAATAAAAAATGAATAAATATTTCAAGAAATTCTAAGATATATTACAAATAATAAGAGGTTCTCTAATGGTATTTGACATCTTTAACGAAGATTGGGCCCAAACTTTTGGTACACTTGAAGATATTATGTGGTTTCTTCTCCTATACTTGATCTTCCTTATAATAATGGCGATTTTTCTTAAAATTGCGTTGAGTTTCTTCAAAAGTGCAAGACATATCGAATATGGATCGGTATTTTTTACAGCTTTCATAATAACGGTTATATATGCGTTAACATTTTTGTTCCTAAGTGGCTGGGTGGCATGGGTAATTGTCTTAATTGTAGCATGGTTGATAATTAGTGCCCGTCATCATACAGGATTCTTTGGAGCGATAGCCGTGACCATCATAGCATTTTTACTATATGTTATCGTTGCTATGTTGCTTGGTTTATTATTAGGTGTTACATTAATTATTCTACCTTTTTAATTTCATTTTTCTCTTTTTTTTCTCCGAAGATAAATCTTATATAATATAAAAAAAGAATTATTGCTTATTGAAATTGATAAAAATTCAATAATAATGAAGATTATAAAAATTACAGAGACCGAAATGGAGTTCATTCCCGCTATTTGTCTTGATCCCAGCGTGGGAAAAGAAAGCATAGCAGCAATGCAAGATGGAATGAGTAACCGTATTAATTGGGTTAAAGATATGATCAAATATGGGCTTGAAATATTTGTTGCACTTGAAGAACCTAGAAACGAGGAAATACATTACAAATGGGTAGGTAATATGCTACACTCTGATTTAGCTATAAATGGACAAGTACCCATGGGCTTATTAGAATGTATTCCTATAGAATTTGCACTTGAACCAATTATAGGCGCAAAATCTCTTTTCATTAATTGTATGTGGATTTTACCTCCTTTTTGGGGAATGGGTGTTGGAAAAGCTTTGATTAAGTTTTTTTTAAAAAGAGCAAAACACATTGGAGGAGCGAGCGTACTCGCGTATGATGGAGATAAATGGTGTGGAACATCGATAAACTACATGCCCTGCAGCTTTTTTACAAAATTTGGTTTTGAAGAGATCGAAAGAGACGACAGTCGAGTGCTTCTCCACTTAGATTTTGGAGCGAGCGCACTACCAAAACTTATTTATCCAAAAATTGGATCCTTAAAAGAACAAAATAAGGCAAAAATTGATGCTTTTTACAATTATCAATGCCCTTGGTCACAATTTATGATAGACGATCTTTGTAAAAATTTAGGGGAAGAATATAATTTAGATTTCAATACCATTGAAACTAATAGCAGAAAAGTAATTGAGAAATTTGGTATCTCCAGAGGATTAATCTTAAATGGAAAACCTATTATAAAACGATTAGCATTATGGAATGAAATGAAAAAAGAGATTCAAAAGGTTAAAAATTAGCAAAGTTCTCCTTGGTTTTCATAGCAATCAAATACACTGTCAAGATTATCAATATATCCGGACATAGAATTGTACCATCTGTCTAATAAATCACGAAGTTGCTCTTTAATAAAGATTAAGTCTTTCGCGCCATAAACATATAAATATCCTCGTTTATTTGTTTCTTCCTCACTTAAATATTCCTTTAACGACATTGATCTTTTCTCAATAATACCAAGCTCATTCAGCTGTATCAGAGCTCTTTGAATTGAACTTCGATCTTTGTTAAAAACTCCTGCTAACTCCATAGTAGTCACATTGTCGTGTTTTAATAAATACGAAAACACATTTGATTCTATGACATTAAGTCCTAAAATACATTTGAATAGTTTTCCACTTTTGAAAACCTTCTTCTCTTCTACCATATCTTTCAATTGTTCTGATATACTTTCCAAGGGTTTACACCAAATGATAATATATAAAAATAAAAATAAAAAATAAATTAAGTAAACGATCTTAACTTTTCTAAGACTCTCCTCATATACTCTTCGTTAACTGCGCCAACTACTTTATGTATAATCTTATCGTTTTTAATAAACAAAGTTGTTGGGATTCCCGTAATCCTATAATCTTGAGCTATTGAACCTACTTCGTCAACATTTACCTTAACAAAGATAAAATCTTGATAATTCTCTTTTTGAATCTTTTCGAACACTGGGGCAAACATCATACATGGTGAACACCAAACTGCCCAGAAGTCTATGATTAAAATCTTATCGGGAAACTCTGTTTTTAATTTAGTAAATTCATCTGCGTTATGAATTTTAACAATCTCAGTTGGCATAGTTTGTGCTTTTATTAGCATTTCAGCTTTTTTTAACCGAATTTTATTTAAGTCGTTTTCAGTCATTTTTCATCCATTTTTATGGGTTTTAAAGCTGTGAGATAGTTCCACACGATCTCACAACCTTTTAATTAAGAACATCTCCCCTTCTATTTAAAGATCATGATTATAAAAAAAAATTTTTAAAAAATTACTTATATTAAATTATATAAGAATAACTTCAGAACGCTAATTTCAACCTTTTAAAAATACTTAAAAGAGTAAATTTCTTTAATCTTTCTATAGCTATAGTTCTATGTAGGTCAAAATGAAGATACACTCACTTTTTATTCTAAATAAGGCAGGAGCTTGCTTATACAGTAGAAATATCACAGAGGATTTTAACAATATTGAACCAAATCTAATAACTCCTTTCTTTTCAGCAATATTTTCTTTTTCTGAAAGTGTTATATCTAAAGAGACGCCTGAAATTCTTGAAATGGGTGGTTTTAGGATTGCATTTAAAGTAGAGGGAAATTACATCTATGCAATTTTGGCAGACACAAGCGCAAGTCTATTGTTTATAGAATCGCGTTTAACAAGTATAGTTCAAGAATTTAATGAATTTTTGGATAACAATGAAGTAGAACCTTACGAAATAATTCAAAATCCCGAATTTGATATTAAAATTGATTCAATAATCACTGGGGAAGAGGAATTAGAGTCAAGTCAACCATTATACAAAAAAATTATCGATCTTTTTAACAGATTAACCTTCGAAAACGAAATCCTCGGAGCTGCCTTATTTACAATAAACGGAAAAGTAATTTTTTCCTCCTTACCTTACGATATTCTCTTATCATCGATAAAAGAATTAGAAATAAGACATATAGTCGCGAATGAATATACATTAACCTTCTATAGTCTGGAAAACGAACAAAAAGTATTTTCTAGAATCATTAATATTCCTTGGAAATTAGATCCTTTATTAATTGTGGTCTTATACGAATCTTCTGTCCCTCTTGGAATGGCTGAAGTTAATTTAGCGAAGATAACGAAAACAATTCAAAACATTATCTAAACAAGACTTCTAATAATCGGAAAAATAAAATAACCTTTTTTTATGGTTAATGATTTTGGCACTTTATGTATGATTTTATCGTTATTGGTGCAGGAATTTCTGGAGTGTCGTTCGCGTACAAAGCTTCAAAATACGCAAAAACGCTTCTCGTAGAAGCTCAGGACTACAATCGAGAAATTCCCGTGAGAACAAACATATTTGCAGAACATAATAAACCATTTATTGACGATGTGTTCTGGAACGATGATACAATATTTCCACGACCATTTCTTCAACTGAATTATAAAAGTGAAAAATACGATGGGCTTTTACACTCTAAGGAATTTGGAACACAACTCGGTAAAATATCTCATACAGAATTATTAATCAAAAAACTTATTGATAAATTTAGAGAACAAGGTGGCATTACTAAATTCAATGAGAATATAGCTAAGATTGTAAGACATACGGACTATATTGAACTCATTAATAGTAAAGGAGAATCGTATACTACTAAACTTTTAGTTTTAGCCACGGGTTCCCGAGGTTTTCCATTACAAAAATCATTAGGATTTGGAACCCCAGACTCGTTTATGGGAATATATACTAATATTTACGCTGACGAAGCTCTTCTAGATCAAAATTTCAGTTTCCAATATATGTTTCATTTAAACCCTAATATAAGTCAAAACGGTCCCTTTTTTTTTAATGTTGGAAAGGGAAGAATTGCAACAGGATTTTTAGGGAATAGAGAAAACCCTGCTGAACTTAGAGATAAAATGATTAGAATATTAAGGAATTATCAAAAAATCCAACCGTTTATGAAAGGAATTAAATGGGACGATAGTATTCCATTTATATCCGGGGGAATATCAAAACATCCAATTGATTCCTTTTCAAAAGATCGCGTTATCGTGTTAGGAGAAGCAGCGGGATTAGTTACAGCTTTTTTTTACGAAGGAATTTTATGTGGGTTAGCTAGCGCTGATATTGCAGCAACACTGTTAAAAAATTTACTTGTAAACAATTCAAATTTTACTAGGGCCGAATTAAAACAATACGACGAGGAAATTGCTCGCGTATTATTCAC
>JBHLLM010000163.1:0-6646 GCA_048885575.1 Candidatus Hermodarchaeota archaeon | reverse complement strand
TAATACAGAACAAGAAAACGAATTTTACGATTTTCAGAATAATTTTAATTTAAAAAGTTCGCAAAATGGAATAACTTTGAATTATTCATCTATACATCAAAATGCAACAACCGCTTATAGATTATTTGAATCTATTGAATTTACTATTAACGCATCAGGATTTATTAACCCGAATTATACTATAATGCAAATTCATTATTCAAATAATGTGTTAGAAAATTTTAACATGGATTATGTGTTCGGTACTAATACTAATTTTACATACACCTATACTCCGAGATATTACGATCCTTTAGGATTCCAAAATGTAAGTTTCTTAATATATAACATCACTGATGGTCTCCTTAGTTCACCAACTCCAATTACAAACTTTACGATAACTTCAAACTATTTGTTATCTTTTAGCGGGGGATACATTGAATACAATAGAGATGAAACACTCTCTGCCGAATTAATTGTTAAAAACGAACCTCAACCTTACGATTTTAATTGGAATGTAACTATAGTTGACGAAGATAACGAAACCCTTCAAAGCAATTTATTTGATGTAGGTAATAATTTAGACCATTTTTCATTTGTCGTCGATGATAGGTTTAATTTTACTAATGATTTCTATTATGTAAAGATCAATATGTCTGATCCAGTTATAAACACTCCCAAAGCTGCATATTATCCTTTCAAAGTGTTAAATTCTTTACCAGAAATCGTAGAACCTTCGGTTGAGTTTTCGGTATCTCAATTGAAGAGAGCAAAAGATTGTACCCTTAATTTGAATGTTACAGATGAGGATCCTTATACAGAACCAGCAAATCTAACAGTTTCTCTAATAATTCAAGATTCTACTGGTATACTAGACTCCCCGATTCAATTAAACAACAATGATGATTGGACTTTTACAACAACTTTTTCAATTGATATAGATAAGCCGTTAGGAAAATATCAAATGCACATTAAAGCCAAAGACCAATATGGAGGAGAAGATAATATTACTAAGATTATTGACATTTTAAATAATCCTCCTGAAATCAACGGATACTTTGTTAATGGATTTAACATGAATCAAAGCGTTTCAGTTAACTATGGAGAAGAATTATTTTTTACTTTTGATGTGAGCGATGTTGAAAATACAATTGCTTACATAACAGTTTCTCTTTTAGATGCAGAAAATAATTGGTATAATGTAACATGGAAATACAGAAATGATTTGAGAATTACAATCAGAACGGAAGAACTAATAACTGGAGTTTGGTATGTCTATATGTCTGTAACTGATGTTGATGGTGCAACTACTTATCTTCATTCAGACTTCGGTTTAGCTCCTCAAGAAATTAATATAATCCCCGATTTACTTACGCCAGTGCTTCCATGGATTGCATTTTCAATCGGAATACTAATTGGCTTTTTGGTTGGTGTAGGTATCCTATACAAAAAATTTCGAACTACCTCTACTGAGTCGAAAGAAGTCCCCTCAAAAAAGCCGTCTAAAACACCGAAAACTACTCCTTTGAAAAAGAAAGTAGTGAAAGAAATTACCGATGAACCAGAAGTGAGAGAACGCGAGGAAATTCCTAAAGAACCACAGAGGAAAATTAAAAGAAAATTAAAATAAATTAAATTTTTCCCTTCTTAAGTATATAATAATAACTTCTACCGATTAACTTAAGACTTCATGTAAACGATATTGGTACTTTCCGAGTTTACCACCGTAATTACCTGCACTGATCTTATTAACACCAGGAACTTGAACAGCAGCTAGAATTCCTAGCTTCATAGCCTTTCTGATAACATCTTCAGTAGCGCCATCTAGAATTACCTCATAAACGCAATTATCGCTATCTCCTAATAATGACCCCTCAATTTTATTACGTAGAGTAGGGCAGAGAGGATCGTTTGTTGATGCGTTTAAAAAACTATAGTTCGATCCAACTTTAGATCCAGAACGTGCGATTCCCCCTGGAAAAGGTGTAATCACATTCTCTACATATTTAATAGCGTCTATTGCCTTTTCAGCAGCTTTTAGGGTACTTTCTTGTGTTTCACCAAATATTAAAAAATTTCCACCTGCGATTCCTTTTCCAACTTTAAAATTGCTCTGTACAATGAATTCTCCATCCATTACTGGAATTTTCCAAGCTTCAAAATTATAGAGCCCTTCAGCTTTTTCTTCAAACTTATCTCCAAAGAATTTTAGTTTATAGCCTGTTTTTATTTCAAAATCTTTTTCAGGATCGAGAGAACTATTTAAAGCGTCAAAACAAGCAGTAGTAGGACAAGTTAATATACATTGCCCAACTCTATTCAATAAAACTTGATCCATCTTATCTTTTTGTGTCTTAAAAAACATCAAAGCAGCTCCCGGGCGATTATCTGGAGTATCATTCGCAGAAACGAAAACATCCACTCCAGCTTCTGAATCACAGTGGATTGTTGAGGTGCCATAACCAGTTGCTACTTGACTAGCAATTTTAACCCATTTTTCGTTTGTAGCAGTCACTAAAATTCTCGTAAAAACAGCTCCAAAGGCTTCACAAAAGGTATCTTCAATTTCCACTCCATTTAATTCCATTTAAATACATCTACCTTTTTTTTTAAATCTTGTATTAATTATTAGACATCGATCTTATATAAAATTTTAAAAAAGAAATAAAAATATTGAAAAATAGTAGGTAAATTAAATACTATATTGTATATCAAATAATTCAAAAAGAGTTGTTAATAGTGAGTGAAAAGGTTCTTAAAATAGGAGTATTAAAGAATGGAACAATTGGTTCATCTTTATTACTTGCTTTTCTCATGGATGAGAGAGCTGAAGCAACAAGAATTAATGTGTATGAAGTAACTTCTGGAGCTAAAATGCATCCACCAGATATTTGTACTAAGACTATGGAAGATTTATTAAAATGGCAACCGGAACTTATTTTAATGAGCAGCCCAAATGCTGCTCTAGGTGGCCCCAAAGCGGCAAGGGAAATGGCAAGGGAAGCAGGAATTCCTACGATTATCATTTCTGATGCTCCTGCAAAAAAAGCAGTTGAAGAGATTCAAGAAAAAGGAATGGGTTATATTCTAGTTAACTGTGATAGTATGATAGGTGCTAGACGTCCTTTCTTAGATCCTATAGAAATGAGCTGTTTTAACGCTGATTTATTAAAAGTCCTTGCAATAACGGGCGCTCTTCAATTAATTGCCCAAGAATTAAACAAAGTAATTATAGATATGCTAGAAGGAAGAACTCCTTCCTTGCCCCAAATCATTGTAGACGCTACTACTGCCATAAAAACAGCTAAATTCACAAATCCATACGCAGAAGCTAAAGCTATAGCAGCTTTTGAGTTAGCTGCTTCAGTTTCAAAGGTAACAGGAAATGCGTGTTTTAAACTTCAAGAAAGATCTGATTATATGCCTTTACTGGCAGCGGCTCATGAAATGATGAGGACAGCTGCGTTAATGTGTGACCAAGCACGGGAAATAGAAAAATCAAACGACACTGTAATTAGAAGACCTCATCATGCGAAACAGTATATATTAACTAAGGTAAAATTACATGAGAAAGAACAATAAATAAAGAGATAGATTTAGAAATAAATAATTTCTTGTTTTTTATTTAAATCTGTTTAAAAATTAGATTAAAATTATTAATTAAAAATCATTTTTATTAAGGAATTTTTTCAGATCTTTAAACTCTTCTCCGTTTAAGGAATTAATAACAGTATTAAATATTTCTTCATTTTTACTTTTGGTAACTATCATCAACACTGATCCATTGCTTACTTCCCTAACTAAAATGTAGTTATTTTCGCTTTCATATATAACTGTAGATAATTCTAAAGGAGAAATCGCAGAATCAGAAAGGTTCATAATTTTCGTGTAAATTTGATATATGTTTGAATCAAGACTCCCGATTTCAAATTTGAGGAATTGGAGAGGTTTATGCTCGAATTTACCTAAAGTTGAAGCTATTAATAATCCATCGGGTTGATTGAATAAAAAGTATTCCGAAAGGGTTGTTAACTTCATTTGGTCCAGCATATGTCGTATTTTACCAAGTCTTTGTAATGCTAAGGTATTCTGTTGAATCTTGTAATCAAGGATTTCGATTAATCTATGTTGAGCACTCCCCTCTTTCACCGATACCGGTGTAAAAGCTACTTTGCTTTTTAGATCATCTGTAAGGCCTTTTATTAATAGCTCATAAATTTCATCTTCTTTTGATTCTTGAAGATCGATTTTATTAAGTAAAACATATACCATGTCAATTCCAGGACTGAATTCAAAAATGTATTTCATAAAATTATCAAAAATTTCTTTTAACTTTGGTTCGTTTGCCGCTGAATCAACCATGAATACTGCTGTCATGACTTCCGAAAAAACAAGTTCTCGCTGTTTTTCTGAAAAATAACGGTCCATATAGAGCTGTTGACCTCCAAGGTCCCAGATGGATAGTTCCATAATTCCTCGAAAAATAAAATTTTCCCTCGAAACTCCTTTCGTAGGTTTCAGATTAAGAACCTTCATAAAGTTGTAACCTAAGCAAGTAGTCCGCATTAATGATGTCTTACCCGCGCCACCCGGGCCAAAAAGGAGAACTTTTATATTTATTCACCATCAATCTTTTCTTGTATAATTTAAAGAGATAATTGAATTTATGTTATTTAATAAAATAAACTAATATATTTTTTATAAATTAATGATTATTTAATCTTTTTCTAATTATTATACGATTTATGAGATTTTAAATGCATGGACGATTGAGTTAAATATAATTTTAAATTACCATAAATACAATTTATTTTTAATATAAAAAAGAATGTGTTTAATAATGAATTTAGAAGATTATATTAGAAATGTCCCTAATTTCCCTATCGAAGGAATTCAGTTTAAAGATGTAACAACTTTATGTAAAGTTCATGCCTCTTTCAAAGAATCATGTGATCGATTGGTTAATTCTTTTAAAGATAAGGATATCACGAAAGTTTGTGCTATTGAGGCAAGAGGTTACATCTGGGGTGGTGTGTTGGCGTATCTTTTAGGTGCGGGATTTATTTTAATACGCAAACCTGGAAAACTACCAGCTGAAACGATTAGTGAGACTTATGAACTTGAATATGGTACAGATACAATTGAAATGCATAAAGACGCAATAGAAAAGGGAGAAAAAGTTTTATTATTTGATGATCTATTAGCAACTGGTGGAACAGCTAAAGCAGCTTGTAATTTAATAGAAAAAGCTGGAGGTATTGTTGAAGGAATTGCATTTGTAATTGAACTTACTGGAAGTTTACATGGCAGAGATAAATTGGAAGGTTATAACTTTCTTAGTTTAGTTAAAATTCCTGTAGAAGAATAGGATGGCAAATAGATTTACTTGTCTTTCTGAGTTATGGATGACCCATTTTTTTCCCTTAAATTTCTCTAGATGTTTTAGTCTGAAAACTTAAATAATTCTCTGTACTTTATACTCACAATATTAAAATAAACACATTATTAGGTGTGGATTTAATTACAAATCTAAAAAAAACCCCATTCTACAACATCCATGTAAAATTAGGAGCGAAAATGGTAGATTTTGCTGGTTTTAGTATGCCTGTTCAATACAATAGTATTTTAAAAGAGCACGAGGCAGTACGTGCCACTGCTGGGGTATTTGATGTTTCTCACATGGGTGAGTTTCTATTGGAGGGAAAAGATGTAATTGACTTTCTTCAATATATTATGATAAATGATTTAAATCTGCTTGAGCCATCAAAAGGTCAATATTCATGCATGTGTTATGAAAATGGGACGGTTGTTGATGATCTTGTATATTATGAGGAAACCCTTGATCGATTCAGAATGATTGTAAATGCTGGAAATGTAGAAAAAGACTATCAATGGTTAAAAGACCATATCGGTAATAAGGATGTTAAAATTACAAATTTATCCTCAAAGCGATGTCGTTTAGCTTTTCAAGGGCCTAAATCTGACGAGTACATCCAGCCTTTAATAGATGTCGATTTATCATTAATAAATAGATTTTATTTTGCTCACTGTAAGTTAAATGAGATACCGATTTTTATAGCTAGAACCGGTTATACTGGTGAACGAGGATTTGAAATATCCTTTGATAATGAATATGCAGAAAAAATCTGGGATGAGCTAATAAAAACTGGAGCGACACCAGCAGGATTGGGAGCTAGAGATTCGTTAAGGCTTGAGGCCACCTACTCTTTATATGGTCACGAAATAAATGATTCTATAACACCTGTTGAAGCGGGATTATTTTGGCTAGCTAAACCTAAAGAGGGTATTGATTATATAGGTAAAAAGGTTTTGATAAAACAAAAAAAGGAAGGGACCGATCGAATTATTGTTGGATTAAATCTTTTAGATAGAGGTGTTATTAGAGATAATTTTAAAATCTTCAAAGATGGCAATGAAATTGGATTTGTAACTTCAGGTGGTTATTCGCCAACCCTTAAAAAGACAATAGGTTTAGGAATAATTAAAAAAGAATATAAAGAGGAAGGAACATTGATTGAAATTGAAGTTCGGAATAAAATGCTTAAAGGAGTAGTCGTATCTACACCTTTTTATCGTAATGTTTAACAAAAAGTTAAAAGTAATAGGTGAAAATAATGGAGTATGAATTTCCAATCGAGCTTAGTTA
>JBHLLM010000162.1:0-6688 GCA_048885575.1 Candidatus Hermodarchaeota archaeon | reverse complement strand
CCCCCGCCAGTAGAGATAAAGGAAACATCTTGAGCATATCCAGACATCTCTGCGGCAGTTCCCATTTCTCCACCTCCAATTACAGAAAGAGCTCCGCGTTTTTTAGCAGCTTCAGCCATCGCTTCAGCCATGTCAAAAGTTCCCTTTCTAAAAACTTCTTTTTCAAAAATTCCTGGTGGGCCATTAGCAATGATAGTTTTAGCCTTCATAATGATGTTTTTGAATTCTTCTGTTGTTTTTGGACCTATATCACCAGTAACAGCGTTGTATTTTTTTAATTCGTCGATACTAATTACTTTTCTGTTTCCATTGTCGTCTATTACTAAATCTTTTGGTAGTATGATTTTAGCTTTAAATTTTTCATAGGTTTCTTTAATATCGTCTTTTGCCTTTTCTAAGTCTTTTGCAATTGCTTTTTTGTTTGGTTCTCCCGTTTCGGTTCCAAGAGCTTCCATGATTAAAATTGCGGTTAACCCAGAACAAAGTGCGTAATCCAATTTATCGTTTTCAAAATTAAATTTCATCGCATTAAATTTATCTATGGCTTTTGCCCCACCAATAAGCATCACCATTGGCCTTTCTGGATTCTCTAAAATTTTACTCATGTATTCAAATTCTGTGACTGTAGTAGGTCCTGCTAGCAAACTTGGCCATCCGATTATCGATGGTTGTGCTCGATGAGCAGCTCCAAATGCATCTGCTATAAAATAATCGAATAATGGTGATAGTGTTTGAATCATTTCTAATTTTCCAGCTTCTGAGAAGTCTTTGAATGTTTTGTTTTCCAATTCCCAAGTACGCACATTGTTTAAAACCAATACTTCACCTACTTTAAGATCTCGAATAGCATCAATTGCTTTCTCTCCGAATACATCATCCACATATTTAACTGGGCGATCTAACAATTTTCTTATTTCTGCAGCATGCATTTCCAAAGAAGTAAAATCTTTATCGCCTGGACGAGATTGGTGGGCCATAATTACTACAGCACTATCCTTAAGTTCTTCCAAAGCGGGGATTAGAGCATGAATTCGAGGAGATTCGCGAATTCTATTATTTTCAACATCAATATTAGAGTTAATATCGACTCTCATCAAAATTTTTTTTCCTTTTAAATCAACATCTTTATAAGATTTATAATCAAACATTTAATCTCACTTTATGTGATTTTGGTTATCATTAAATAGTAATATATTATATCAAAAAAAGGTTTCAAATGTGCAATTAGAAATTTAATTCTCTATTATAAGCTCTTTATAATGTAAGAGTAGCAATTTTAATATATTTTAATTAGTAATTTTATCTAAAAAATTCTTTTATAACGAGTTTGCAAAATTGTGTCAACTTTTCAGCGAGATCTGTTCTGTCTGAGGACTTTGTTAAAACCCAGTTATTGCCATATAGCTTATTCAGATAGTCTCCATTAGCATCAATTGAAAAGGCATACACTTTAAACTTTTTTCTAACATCTTGTATCTCTTTTATTGCGTCGTTCAAACCATATTGAGTGCCTGCTGGTTGACCATCTGAAATCACTAAGATTAATGCATTCCTTTCCAGTTTAGCAGCTTCGTATTTTAGAGAAATTCCATCTAAATTGCTTCCAATGCGGTGATGGCGTCCAAATTTATCAAATTTTTTAATATCGGGGTATTCTTTAAAATCTTTTAATTGAATATTTAAAGCGTCGTATTCGCCAGTAAAGAGTACGATGCGTAATTGTGCAATTTCATATAGTGATTCACATAACATTACCATAGCAACTTTTGCTGCTTCCAATTTGATTCCTGCCATACTCCCACTTATATCCACCATCAATAAAATTTTTAGTTCTTTTTGGTTTATTTTTCGTGTAAAACACTTATCATACTTAAAATCGCTCGTAACTGCTTTAATGAATTTATTATTTAGTCTGCCTCTTTTTTGAGAGGTATCTACATCCTTTTGATTTCTTAAATCTTGAAATAAATTCTTTAACTTTATTATTATATTCTTGTGGTTCTTTATGATTTCACTATAAGATAAATTGATTGATCTCATATCTTCGTTTTCAATACCAACTTCATTAACCTTTCTTTCTTCCTCACAAATTGGGTCTTGATTTTCAATTAAAATAAGCCTTCTTTCCATAGCTGTTTGGGAATCATAAATTAATTTAGTGATTTCTCCAATAATACAATCTTCCTTTCTAGAATCTTTGTTTTTCAAATTTTCATCATTCAGAATTGCCTTAAAAGTATCAAAGTCAATGCCTTTTGGGTTCTGTTTACCTTGGAATATTTGAGCTAATACTTCAGCAGAGTTTGATTGCTCAGATAGATTTTCATTTAAATCGAATTCATTATGTTCTAAAACTTCAGTAATGTCATTATCTTTAGATTCCGATTTTAAATTCCGTTCAATATCTTCTAATAAGTTTTCAATATCCAATGTATTTAAGTCTAAATCCTTAATTTTTTCAATTACTTTTTCACTTGCTGAACTTAATTCTGATGTTTCTGATTTCTTGTCTCGTTCAATAAATTCTTCAAAATGGTTTATTAAGGGTTTAAAATCTACAACAATATTATGATTACAATCCTGTTCTTCTTTGTTATCATAAAAACAAGGATCTTCCATGAAATCCGAATTTTGAAGTTCTTCTATATAAGTTTCGTGATCTTCTCTTACTTGAATCTCTGAAGAATCATCATAATCTCTGAAATCGTCTTGCTCATATAATACATCAAAAATTGGTTCGCAATATCTTTCATTTCTTGTATTTTGTTGACATACTCTATCTCTACTTCTTCTTTTTTTCGTATAAAGTTTCTTTAAAATTTTACATAATTGATCAATTACAATTATAGATGAAGCGGGAGTAAGGGATTTTAAAAGAAATTCTTTCGCTATTGAAATCCCATGCCAATCTTCTTTGCTCATATTTCGAGATCTGAATTTTGGTTTTTTTTGAAATTCTTTATAATCTTCCATGTATAGATTAATATAAATTAGCAAATCACCTGACCGTTTCATGTTAAGAATTAAATCAGGGAGTAAATGGAGAGTAAACGTTCTCAAATTTTTGTAAAAACCTGGAAACTTTATCCGGTTTAATTGATTAACTCTAATGTCCTCCACGACGTTTATAACTTGTTTTACGAAGTATTGGGGTAAGTTATATTTTTTTGAAATAATATCTATGAGTTTTATAAAAGATAATTCAAACGAGCCATAACCTATATGTCCACTTTCGTGAGCAATTAAACCTTGCGCTGAAGCTATATTATCTTTAATCTTTTTTGGTAAATATATAAATCTTCCATCAGTAAAAGTAAGTGGTGAATTCTGATTAAACTCAATATAGATGTCCTTCTTTCCACTTATTCTCTTGCCAATATTAATAAGAGCAAATAAATCTGAAAAGTAATCTTTTTCAAAAAGGTCAAATAAATACGATAAAATAATCACCACGCTTACAAATTAGTTTGAAGTATTAACTTAATTTAATACTGGACAGACTCGTCTCATGAAATCCATTAGATCTTTATTTTTATTTCGATATAGCCACTTTATATATTTAAATGTTATCTCTCCATTGTAAAGATGGTTATGTCCTGTGATATCATTATAAACCTTATGATATCCAAGCTTTTCAGTTAATTGAATGTAATCTTTTAAGGATGTTCTATCGTGTTTCCAAAACCACTCGAAGAATTTCCACATAAGACTTCCGTTTTCATTTTTATACTTATTATTTTCTAATTCAAATACATACTTCTCGACCTTACTTCTAAAATTGTTAACAATTTTAACCTCTGGAGGTCTTGGAGTAATTTGATTGATTATTGCTCCCGATTTTTTGTCTGTTTTTGGGGCTAGATATTTCCTTAAGTTGTCTTCAAATAGTTTACCATCTAGAATCATCGCGATGCTTTTTTTTTCCTCTTGGTTCTCACCTAATTTATTGATTATAACATTCTCAATATTATATCTTAAATAAGACGAGGACATATTTGAAATAATTAAGCAGAAATTAACGATTAATCTGGTAGAGAATATTTTAGTTATTGAAAAATCTTTTATTGCTTGCTTTCTGATCTGTCTAGCAGCATCTACGACGGTTTCAGCAACCTTGTTTTTACATCCTGTTAATTTAACAGCAATTTCGATCTCTTTTTGTTTTGAGGGATATGTGATTTCAGGGCAAACTAAGAATCGATCTTCAAAAGCTTCTTGAAGCTTATTTATTCCTATCACCCCCTTGTTCATAGTCCCAATTATCACAAGCTTACTCGTTTCTTTTAAGCTATACCTTTCAAATCCCTTCGAAATCAAGTTAATATGGCTTTCTGAAAGAAGAGAATTTAAGGATATTTGTTCACTCTCTCTAATCGCATTAATTTCATTAATAACAATAAAAGATATACCCGTTTTATTCGCGTCTTCTATAGCTCTCGTTAATGGTCCATGATTAAATCTAGTATCGCCATTGAATAATTCCCAATTCCCTTCAATGTCTCTCCTGTCAAGATCTGGTGAACCATCTATTATATAATATGAAGAATTGAATTCCTTGGCAAGAGAGGTAGCTAAAAGAGTTTTACCCGTTCCAGGGGGTCCATGTAATAAGATCCCAATACATCTGCCCTTTCCCAAAGAATTAACTAAAGCCTTCAGGTAGTCAAATTCATTTCTCTGTTGAATATATTCAATATTTTTGTTAATCGCTATATCTAAAAAAATAAACTCCTCCTAATAATGTAATTCTTAATAGAACTGAATAATAGGAAAATATTCTAAAGTTGATATTGCTGAATATTGATTTCTGTATTTAGGGTAATTTATAATAGGTATATTACTATATATAAAAACTCACACATTAGTGATTTTCAAGTTAATCTGATTCAAATATTAAAATTTAACGATTTCAACCTAATTTTATGAAAATGATAGAAAAAAAATGCAGACCATCTTTCTAAATTTATTAAGGGTAAAAGATTTTTATGAGTATTGAGATTTGAACTTAAAGTCTTTCGATATTTTATTTGGTGATTGAAGGTGGATGATATAAGAGAAATTTTAAACCGGTTGTTGAAAAAAGAATGCTCAATTGAAGAAGCAGAAAAATTGTTAAAAGCAAATACTATTGAAGAAGTTGGCGAATTTGCTAAATTAGATATTTTTAGAAAACATCGTACAGGAATAGTTGAGGTTATTTACGCAGAAAACAAGACGCCTCAAGTAGTAATCGAAATTATTTACTCATTTTTAACTAAAAATAAGTTTGCAATTATCTCAAGATTTACAGAAGAACAAAAACTCGTTATTTGTAAAGAGTTTGAAGGAAAAGATTCATTTTTTATTGATATTAACGAATTAGCTAAAACCATAATAGTAAAAGAAAAAAATTTTAAATTTATAAATAAAGGAGGAATAATTGGAATTATAACTGCGGGAAGTTCGGACATTCCAGTTGCTGAGGAGGCTAAAGTAATCGCAGAATCGATGGGTTGCCAAGTAATTAGTAGTTACGATTTAGGAATTGCTGGAATACATAGGATTTTTGACCCCCTAAGTGAAATGATAAAATCAGGTGTCCATGTCATTATAGTTTGCGCTGGAATGGAAGGGACGCTTCCGGGGGTCGTAGCTGCTTTAGTTGATGTGCCTGTGATCGGGGTTCCTATTTCAAGTGGTTATGGTTTAGGTGAAAAAGGTATTGGGGCTTTAACAACGATGCTACAATCATGCTCGCCAGGATTGCTAGTTGTTAATATAGATAATGGTTTTGGTGCTGGAGCATCAGCTTCATTAATTGCTAATATGATTGCTAATCCTTAGATAATTACTTTAATAAAGAAATCTTTTTGTAATTAAAATTTAATCTCTAATAAACAATTGGAAAAAGGTTTAATAAAATGGTACTGGCTCGTACTGATGCTTCAATAGAAGCACTTTCAAAATTAAGAATATTAAATCTTGAAACTGGATGGTACATAATCCCACTTTTAGTGATTGTTATGTATATATATGGAGTTGAGATTAAAAAAGCGCGAGAAACGAATAATTGGAGTACAATATTTGCTGGTTTAACTTTATTCGGATTGGATCTTATTAACGAGATCTGGAATGGATTGGTATTCGCATTTACTGATCATTCAGCTTTTTGGACCACTCCTGGAGCAAGCGCTTTCATAATTCTTATTGGCTGGAATATTGAGATTGCTTTTATGTTCTCTATTGCTGGAATCGTTTTTACAAAATTCCTTCCAGAAGATAAGAACAAAAAAATGTTTGGACTTCCAAACAGATGGGCTATGGCAATTGGTTTTACAATTTTTTCAGTATTCGTTGAAATCTTATTAAATTGGGGTAATTATTTAATTTGGGAATATGTGTTTTGGAATTGGTACAATCCAATATTGATATTTCTCATAGGATACTTTCACTTCTTTGTGGGGACTTTTTACGTGTATGACCTTCCAGAAAAAAAAGATAAAATTAAAGTTGTAGGTATAATATACGCTATTGGAATTGGTCTTCTCTGCATTTTTGGCCCTTTATTAATGCCATTACATATATTTTAATTTAAAAACATCTCTTTTTTTTATTTTTTTTAATTCACACACCGAAATTATAGGATTTGAAAGAATTTCTTATTTAGTTAAACATACTTTTGAATAATTCTACGCTAAGCCTTAAATCC
>JBHLLM010000161.1:0-6715 GCA_048885575.1 Candidatus Hermodarchaeota archaeon | reverse complement strand
CCCTTAAAAATGATTTTCGATCTTTTAGAGGGTGGCGAATTAAATTACTTCCTCGCACCTCGCGTAGAAGAAGCTGAATTTGATGAAGATGATGATATGGACGAATTTTAAGCTATCGATAATAAACCAATTAACTCCTTACTATTAAAACAAAACACCCCCTTTCTCAATTAAATGTACTTATTTTTATTTTGAATAATGAGGTTATAGGAGCCTTGAGCATTTCAGACGAATTAATCAATCGTTATCCCTGGCTTCCCTCCTTAAAATATTTTTACGAGGATATTGGGGAGAAACTGCCTTCTGAATTTATTTCAGAGATTTTTGCTAATACCAATAGTATCGAAATCGCTGAGCGTGTGTTAAACATCTTTGAAGCTGCATTCAATAATTTAGAAGAGATACCGGGTTATAAGATCGATAACTTAAATGTGTATGTGTATATATTACTAAAAATTTTACTCTACGCTCTAAATAACAAAATGATAACTAATAGGACTGCAAATCTATATTCAAAGAATTGTTACAACGATATGGAAAGAGAAAATAGCACATCAAATATTTATGAAATATGCCAGGATTTAGGGTTAAAAATTAACTTTTATGATCCCCCTTTTGAATATGGATTAAAAATAATAAAAGATCATCGAGAAAAACTTAGATCTAATTTTTCAATTCATTACATTGATTATCTTAGACTCGCATCAAATTTAAGAGATGAATATAGGAGATTAACTAATAATTCCTTAATAGCTGGATATGTTTTCATTCAAAATAAAACTTTAATCCGTTTGATTCAAGAATATGTTAGGAATAAACTTATGACAGAAGAAACGGATGACAAAGCTTCCTTAGAGGCATTCATTAAGAGGGCATCAAAAATTCAAGGATTTAAGGATTTGTATGATAAAATTTTAAGTTTATGGGTAAAAAGAAAAGAAGAATTTGATTTTACTTTTAAAATTGATATTAAGAGTAAAGAAGATATGTTAATCCTTTATCCGCCATGTGTTATTGAAATATTAAAAAAAGCAGAAGAAGGACAAAATTTAGTCCATCACGAACGACTCTATATTGTATGGTTCTTACTTGCTTTAGAGTATCCTGTTGAAAGAGTTGTCGATATTTTTTCAACATTACCAGATTTTGACCGGGAAAAAACTACTTATCAAGTGGAATTTGCTAAAAGGAAAAATTACACACCATATCAATGTTCTACTTTAAAATCTCTAGGTTTATGTATGGCAGACAAGTATAAAGATGAACTTTGCTTAGAAGGGTATGGTTCAGCTGAACGAACTGAAAGAAAAAAATTGAAACACCCCTTAGCCTATATTCGTATAAAAAAATATAGAAGTGATAAAGATGAAGCTTACCAAAAGAATCTAGCAAAAGGACGACTGGAGGAATCAAAGAATCAGAATGTCTGACCTAAATTATCTTAAAAAATTATTTCAAGCGTATTATCAGGAAGAACAGAAAGAATTTCCGGTTATTAGCTCTTTTAATATGCGCGAATTCGGTTTTATCCCTTGGGGAAAAAAAGTTTTTATGAAAAGACATATTAAATTTGAAAATCCGAGAAAATTAGGAGATAATTTAATACAAGATACACCCAGACATTTATATTCCAGTGGTGCACTTTATTTACAACCTAATGCGCACGATATGGGTAGTAAAGATTATCAAGGCTGTGATTTTATAATTGATATTGATGTTGATCATTTCTATACTCCATGTAAAAAAAAGCATGATATTTGGTTTTGTCAAGAGTGTGGTAATGAAGGATATGGAATAATTAATAAATGCCCAAAATGTAAGAACTCAAAATTTACTAAATTAAATTGGGTATGTGACGACTGCTTAGATATTGCTAAAAATGAAATAAAAAAACTAATTTATGATTTTTTAATCCCCGATTTTGGAATAGAAGAAGATGACATGAAGATTGCTTTTTCAGGGCATAGGGGATATCATTTAAAACTTGAAAGTGAAGACCTTAGAAAATTAAATAGTGATGAAAGAAGGGAAATTGTTGATTACCTTTCAGGAGATAACATTTCGTTCGAATTATTAGGTCTTGTTGAAAGATCGAACGAAATTTATGGATTATTAAAGGAAAATTTTGGTTGGTCTCAAAAAATTGTTCACAAAATTGAAGAAATATTGCGTAAACCTGAAAAAGAATTAAAGAGCATGTTTTTGGATGAAAATCATTTTGGTTTCACACCCTTCTATGCCACAAGCTTTTTAAATTATAAGGATGATTTTTTAGAATTAATCACAAAAGGAGAAAGGAATGTCTGGGCAATAGAGGGTTTTGGTTTGACAATGTGGAAGAAATTTTTAAAAGAAATTGTCAAACAAGTGGGTGTTGAATTGGACGAGCCTGTGTCTATAGATATTCACAGACTTATAAGATATCCTGGCTCATTACATGGAAAGACTGGATTCAGGGTCCAAGAAGTTGCATTAAATGAATTAGAAGAATTTAATCCATTGGATGAACAAATTGAAAAATTGGATCCAATCGTGTTTACAAGTAAAAAAAATTTAACCCAGAAGCTAGAAATTACGGAAAATACCATACCAAAAACGAAAATCAAAGGTGTAGAGTACGGACCATATAAAAAGGGAGAAAAAATCGAAGTCCCTCATCATATAGCAGTATTTTTATTGTGTAAAGAAGTTGCAAAAACAATTTAAGTTAAAATAATAACCCCTCTGATCTTTCATAATAATAGGTAATTAATTTTTTTTAAACTTATGAATCTAAAAGCTGATTACCAAAATCTTTATCAACATTGGTTAAAAGAGTTTGAAAAGAGTGAGCTGACCCCTTTAACTCAAGAGAATTTTGACTACTATAGGAAATCTGTTGATTTTATCACTAAATTTGATTTAGAAGGTAAACAACATATTGAAAAACAGCTATTAAATTCATATAAATACGGATTTAAATATTTATTTAACGATTTTTTAAAAATTCGAGAGGTTAAAATATTAAATTCTGCTTTAATGCTTCAAGAAATTGATTATAATAATGTTATCGAAGCTGAGAAGTTATTTTATCAAAATGTAGTAAGTGCTATTAAAGGATTTAAAAAACTCAAAACCCTCGTATTATACGAGGAAGATGAACCAATTGAATTGGACAATGTTTTAGGGGACAAAGAAGTATTAATACAGCCTCCTCCTGTAGAAATTACTACAGAAAACGATTTAAAAAGCTCAGATGTTGATATGGTTCAAAAAAAATTGGATGTAATAGCACCCGATCAAGATGCTCAATATAATTATGTTCTTATAAGATTTAATAATCCTTCTCCTCCCTTGGTTGGAATTGATGGCATTAACTATGGTCCTTTTCAAGAAAATGACATTGCTAACATGCCACATATAAACGCTAAAATTCTTATCTACGAAAAATTAGCAGAAAAAATAGATATTACTTAACTTTTATCAAACCTTTTTTTAAATTCTTCCTTGAAATATATAATTCGATATTCCGAATATTTGTCTATGGGAGAATATCTTGGAGGAAATGGATTAATTAAAGTTCCTCCGCAATATTTACACTTAGATTTTGAATTTATTAATCCATATCTTCCACAATCCCTACATTTCTGGAGATATTTCGTCATAATAATTAAAACCATTTACTTATTAAGCATTAATCTCTTACAAATTCAAAGGAACCATTATTTTGTTGGGTTGTATTCTCTAACACCTCAATTGTATCTGATAGAATGCTTTCTGCGTCAAGATAATCTTTGGAGATGATCTCTAATCTATAAAAAGGCGCTCCTAAATATGAAATATTTATCTTCCTCGTTTCTTTAGGCTTTTCTATTATCTTCATAATTTGGTTCAAAGTGTCTTTTATTTTTGTAACACCATCTCCACTTCGGTTCATAAGTTTAATTTTACCTACTATATTAACCGTTGAGACCTCTACATTCTCATCTACAATTTTTAAAAATATTTTTTTAATATTATCTGGAATATTATCAAATTCATCCAAGATTTCTTGCCCTTCTTCTTTAAGTGCTTCGACGACTTCTTGGTAAAGATCAAATTGTTCTTTTATCGGCCAACCGATTAATTCATAAGCTTGATCTAAAGTTAAATCAATTCCCTCTGTTTCAACTAAAAACTGCAATAAATTTTCATATTTGTTAGCGTATTTATGTTCTTTAGTTATCAAATCTTTTTGAGCAGAATTTACCCGTCTTAATGACAAATCAATCTGTCCTTTATCCGGAACAACTTTCACAACTCTCAATACAAGTCGTTGACCAATTCTCACAATACTTCTAATATTTTTGACCCATCTACTTGAGATTTCGCTAATGTGTATCATTCCTCTTGCAGTTTCTTCTGAAGGTAGACCATCATAATCCGGTAAATCTACATAAATGTATTGGTCTTGAATATCTACAACTCGACCCATAATGAACGCTCCTTCACTAGGAAAATTTTCTTTGTTTTTTACCATGATAACCGTATGAAGATTTGATTTTTTTTGAACTATTATAATTAATTAACGAAATATGACTTTTTATTTTTATCATCTTATCTGAAGAAAAATGTTTTTTTTTACCCTACTCTATCAAATTTATAGTTTAAAATTATTTTAAAAGTGATGGAAAAATACCTAATTGGTTCATTCACGATAAATGGGCAAAGAAAGCAGGAATCCACGAATTTATTGTAAACTTTGTCAATAGAAACATCGATTACGGAACTTCTTGGGTGTTTAAAGAAAATAACGATAGTAGTCTTCATGTTAGTGATGAAAGCGTAATTATTCAACAATTGCATTTCTTTCATCAAAAAGATTTAGAAAATGAAAAAGATGACCAGAATTCCTACATAAAAGCTTTTTACTTACATCATATCCTAGATTACTTTAGAGAAACTCGCGTTAATATTAGTAATACTGATTTAGTTTTTGAAAAATTTCTACTCGAGAAAGTAGGACCAGAAATAATCGATAGAAAGGGCATTAAAATAAGTTTCTTGAAGGAAATTCAGCAGATCTTTAACTTGTTAAAAAAAAATAAGGAAGAATTATATTCCGATCTTAGAGGGGAATATATAACAAACTTAGATAAAAAAAAGAGTCTATGATCTCTTAATAAGTATCTTTAGAACTGTCTTCCTTAGAATTTATACGATAAATTATAGTAAAAAATATATATTTGATATCATTAAAGTAGTTATCATTTTATCTAAAATGTATATTTGTTAATTCCAAATAAAATAATAAATTTAATAATAAGTAAAGGAAATTGATTTAAAATGCCGACCGATAAAGAACATTTGAATTTGGTAATAATTGGGCATATTGATCACGGTAAATCCACTATGATGGGTGCAATGCTCATTAAAACTGGAGCAGTCTCCGATAGAGAAGCGAGAGAACTTGAAAAGTTAGCAAAAGAATACGATAGAGAAAGCTGGTCGTACGCGTATGTTTTTGACAAACTAAAAGAAGAGCGACAACGTGGTATAACCATTGATTTAGCTTTCCGTAAATTTGAAACTAAAACAAAATATTTTACCATAATTGACGCACCTGGTCACGCAGACTTCGTTAAGAACATGATCACTGGCGCTTCTCAAGCTGACGCTGCCATTCTAGTCGTTTCTGGAAAGAAAGGCGAAATGGAAGTCGGTGTTGCCGCTAATGGTCAAACTAGAGAACATGCTTATTTAGCACAAACTCTAGGTGTTAAGCAATTAGTAGTTGCTGTAAATAAAGCTGATGTCTATGATTACAGCGAAGAACGCTATAACGAAGTAAAAGATGCAGTTTCTGATCTCCTCAAAAATATTGGTTTTCCAGTAAAAAAGATTCCTTTTGTACCCGTTAGTGGCATTAAAGCTGAAAATCTTACAGAGAAGTCTGATAAAATGCCATGGTATGATGGACCAACTTTAATTGACGCAATTGACGCCTTCGAACTTCCACCAAAGCCTACTGGCAAACCACTACGAGTCCCAATTCAAGATGCATATAGTATTAAAGGAACTGGAGTTGTTCCTGTTGGAAGAGTAGAAACTGGTGTATTGAAGAAGAACGATAAAATTGTTATTATGCCAACGGGCTTTCAAGGCGAAGTAAGAAGCATTGAAATGCATCATGAAGAACAACCCCAAGCAGAACCCGGTGATAATATCGGATTTAGCATTAGGGGCATAACAATGAAAGATGTTAGTCGTGGTGATGTTATGGGTCATCCCTCTAATGTACCAACTGTAGTTACTCCGAAAGGGAGCTGGACTGGACAAATTATTGTTATCTGGCATCCAACCGCAATTGCTCAAGGATATACTCCCGTAATTCACGCCCACACCGCTCAAGTGGCAGCTAAATTCATTGAGTTAAGCAAAAAATTAGATCAGAAAACTGGCGCCGTCATTGAAGACAATCCGAAATTCCTTAAGAAAAATGAATCAGCCATAATTAAATTACAACCTATCAAAAAGCTTTGTATTGAAAAATACAATGATTTTCCGGAACTTGGAAGATTTGCCGTACGTGATATGGGTAGGACTGCTGCTGTGGGAATTGTGAAGGATTTGGAGACAGGAGCATAATCAATTCTAAATCCCACTTTTTTTATAAATTATTTTATAATTTTATTTTCTAATTTTTTTTGATTCTGATTAAATTATAATATTCCTATAGCTAAATTTTATTTATTGT
>JBHLLM010000160.1:0-6729 GCA_048885575.1 Candidatus Hermodarchaeota archaeon | reverse complement strand
TAGACTTTATTCACCAAACCAATAGATAATGCTTCTTTCGCATCAAGTAGACGCCCTGTTAAAATTATATCTGATGCTCGCGCAAATCCTATCAATCTGGGAAGAAGCCAACTTGCTCCACTCATCACACAATGAGCTCGATTAATCCGTTGATCTCCTATCTTAAGATTATCTGCCGCTATACGAAAATCGCAAGCGAGGGCTAGTTCGAATCCAGCACCTAAGCAATATCCCTGTAATAATGCTATGAAAGGTTTTTGTATTTCTCTTATCAATCGAATAACTTTATGGTGTGGAAGTTTAGAACCATCCTCAAGTGGCTTAAACTTTATTCCTTCGGGTCCCATGCTCTTTAAATCATCTCCAGAACTGAAAGCCATCTGATTACCCCCAATCGTAAAAACTCGAATAGATTTATTCTTAAAGTTTGTTTCTAGTATATCAATTATTTCCATCATTAGGGGATAATTTAAAGCGTTTAGTCGTTTTGTTCGATTTAAACTAATAGCACAAATTCCTTCCTCGATTTTAAGATTAACATTCGCAAATTCTTTTTGCCCCATAGTATTACCTCTTTAAAAACAGTTTTACTTTAATTTTTGTTTTAAATAAAGTATATTTTATCATATAAATATCATTCCATCAACTATGAAATCTTAAAACCGTAGTAATATAAAAAAAAAGAAGAAATTTGAGTGAATTAATTACCAAATTTCAAATTTAATGTCAATCTTAGAAACAAAAACAATTAGATAAGGAAACAATAAGTCCCAAAGACTAGTTAAAGCATTTAAAACGATAACAGTTACTATCCAGATTTCTAACCCCCCGGTGCCATATAGCATTAGATACAACACAATATTAAGAATTAGCATTACAACGATCCTAAAAACTGTACCCAGCAAACCATAAATAATGTAATTTTTGGGTTTCTTCAAAATTTGACTCTTCCGAATATTTTCATCGCGTTTAGTAAATCTAAGTATTAAAATAGGAATTATTATTAACGATAAAGTTGCTGCTAATTTCATTAAGGGTCCAATCGGAGTCCAATCATCAAAAGGCATCAGAGCTAACGACCCAACTCCGCAACACAAAATTCCAGCTAATGGACCAAAAATTAAGTAGCAAGTTACCCAAATGATTGAGACAGGGTCGAAATAAGCAAAACCTTCCGGAGTTTGCGGTAAATAAGGTGTAACAAAAACCGAGAATATTAAGGAAAGGGCGCTGAATAATGCAGCTCCTGCAATTTGTAAAACAAATCGGGATGATTTTGACATCTTAGTTTCTTTTTCTTCTTCTAAATGTTCTTCGATTAAATCTGTCATTTTTTCTCTCTTTATCGATTTTTAATATAGTTACGATTTGGAATTTACTTATATTATTAAAGTATTGTTAAATACTAAATCTTAAAAATCCAAGGCTATGATTAGAATTCAGACAAATATTTATTATATAATGAAGAATATGAATTCCAAAATCTCCACTAATGCTATAAATTTAAGAATGTTAAAGAAATTTGTAATGAACCTTATTTTAATTGAATATTTTATCTACCCAAATTTGGAGATATTAGAGTTATAATCATTTATTTCAATAACTTTTTTTCTTTAGCGTCTAATTCGAACCAATTGCTCACACTTCCAAACTGTTTTCTCGAAGAATTACACAACGCTCTTAAAAACGGGATAAAATCTTGAACCACTTCAATGTCAGAGATTTTATACTTCTTTTGAATTTTTTCCACGACTGCCTTTTCATTTACAGATAGTGTGAAAAAACCTGTAGATGTGTATCTTGGAAACATAATTCTGCGATATCCCTCATCTGGTGGTCTCATTTTTCTTGACAAAGCAACACCACCCGCGAATAGATCGTAGAAATAAGGTAATAAGGACCAATATTGATTTTTTCGGATTCTACCGAAGATTTCATCAGCTAAGGAGAGATTTTCAAAAGCATTAGCGATTTCATTATTTTGTCTAATAAACGAGGTAAGATTTTCGTTAACCCATTTATATAAGAAATTATAATCTACATCAGATTTATTAGTTAAGTCTCGCGCTTCTTTTAATGAGTTAACTTTCTGAAATAAATCTCTAATTAAAACAAAAATTTCTTCAGTACTATCTCTATTTAATTTTAAAATTAGATCTCTACTGTCCATATCTGAAGAACCTTGACTTATCCCTTGCAAATCGTTAATTACTCCTCTTAAATCCCCATCGTTTTTATTAATAATTAAGGTTAAGTCATTTGTGCTCAAATTAGATATCTTCTCTTTAGAAATTATTTTTTTAGCAATTTTCAGCATTTCCTCATCAGTCAAGGGATCTACTTCAAATTTTCTGACTTTATTATAAAGCGATTGAAGACTCTGTTTATATTCATTAGAACACATAATAATAGGAAATTGTGTATTTTCAATAAGTTTAATAATTGTTGGGACAGCACCTCTATCTGTAACTCCATATATCCCATCAATTTCATCAATTAGTATTAATTTCTTTTTACTCTGAACTACAAAATCCATTATACCTCGTGACTTTGTAGTTTCCCTAAGTTTTGACTCTAGAGCTGCCTTTGTACGGATATCAGAAGCATTAGTTTCTATCACTTCCATATTAAGGTCATTAGCAAGAGCGTAAGCTATCGTAGTTTTACCCACTCCCGGAGGGCCTTCAAGTAATACTGCTGCTTTCTCAAGACCTAATTTAAGTTCTTCCTTATGTTCTTTTTCTTCGTGAGATCGATTATATGTTCTAATTTTTTGGTTTGCTTCGTTTAGTTCTCTTATTTCTTTAAAGAAATCTAGTACAAACTGTCTCAATTCTTCTGCTAAATTAACCTTTTGTCTTCCAACTTTAGCAGAAGGCAAAGCCATATCCTTAATTGAGGTTGGCCGATACTTTTCTACCCATGGAATTTTTTCGTTAGATTTTAAAGCCAAATAAACCACCTACAAATACTCTGAGAAATTACACATTTTAGCTAATAAACTTGAAATCTGGATATCAGTGTCTCTTCCATCAATTGCTCTGAAATCCGCATCCGCTATTAGATTTATCAATTTAGTTCTAGTATATCTACTAATTGGAATTTTTTCTAGCTCAGATTGCATAATCTGAAACATTTCTTGTGAGGTGAATTTATAATTTGTTTGAATTTTCCTAGATAATTCTCTGGCTTTAAGGAAGTTACCCTTGAAACACATTAATAGAAGTGCCCTAACAATCTCGTTTTTAGAATTAATTGAGTTCTCGTACAAGGTTTCTGAATCGATCACATCCCCGCTAATAGAACATAGTTGTAGTAAGTCTATAGCATGCGCGATTTTACCTTCTGAGATTCTATAGAGAATTTCGATTATTTCTTCTTCGATTCTTAGAGATTCCCCTTGAGCTATGGTTCTTATTAATTCTTTGAACGAATTAAAATCAACGGGTGAAATTAGAAAAATCTGGCATCTACTCATTATTGGATCTATAATTTTTGATATATTAGTTGTTATTAATATCATTCTACAGTTTGTACCATAAATCTCCATTAATCTCCGAAATGCTTGTTGATTTGAGGCCAATGATTCAAAATTTTTTACAATTAAGATTTTAAAAGGAGCATCTCCTAATACTTTTAACTGTACAAATGGTTTAATCTTAACTTGAATGAAGGCTGGGGTTGTAATTTTTTTTCCCGCTAAACTTCCTAACTTGTTCGTTGAAACATATGCTTCAGAACGAGCTAGCTTCATTTCCTCATCAGTTAAGGGTAAATTTGCATGTACTATTTTTGAATTCGCGTCATAATAACTTCCTAAAAATTCCTCTGCAAATAGATTGGCAATTGTTGTTTTACCGATCCCGTCCACTCCAACAAATAATAAATGTGGGAAATTTCTCTGATTAATGGCTTCTTTTAACCTTTTTTTAACTGATTCTCTCCCACAAACCTCATTTAAGGTTTTAGGTAGATATTTAATACGCCAAATAGGAATTGCTGAAACCAATCATATAACCTCCTTATGTTTGTTTATCCTGTTTTAGAATTAATATACTTAATCAATTGACCAATCAAAGCTATTAATTGAATTTTCTCGTCTGCTCCTTGGCTAATTCTATAATCTACATCTCCAATAAATGCAATAAGATTAGAATAGTCATTAGATTGAATATTAAGATCAACAATTTGCTCTAAAATCTGTCTTATAATATTTCTGGAATCTAGATTTTCAATTGTGTCAAATATTTTTTTTACTTCATCCAAGTTTTTTAAAGTTATTGCACTCATTAATTTTTCTAATGTCAAATCATCTAAAAATCCAGAAATTTTTAAAATTTCGTTCGAATCTAGGTTATCTATCAATTCAAGCGAGACTGCCATTTGTAAAGCATTAATCGCTTTTCTTAAATCTCCACCTGAGATGAAAAATAAAGTATCGTAGAATTTATTTTCGCGCGTTTGGGGAATTTGTAATTTTTCTTCGCTTACTATAAACCTTAATCTTTCTACTATTTTTTCTTTAACAAGATTTGTAAATCTAAATACAGCACATCTAGAAATGATTGGATCGATTATTTTATTAATATAATTACATAATAGAATAAATTTAACATTGTTAGGTGCTTTTTCAATGATCCTTCTTAATGCCTGTTGGACTTGAGTAGGTATATTGTCCGCTTCATCTAAAATTACAAATTTTAAAGTATTCTCATCCGGTATTAAATTTTGGGCGACAAAACTTTTAATCACGGTCCTAACATTATCCATCCTGACTGTGTCTGAAGCATTTAGCTCTAAAACATTGACATAAAAATTTTGTTTCTTGATTGCATTTTTGGCAATGATTAAAGCTGTACTTGTTTTACCAGTACCCGCAGGACCAGTAAAAATCATATGAGGCATATCATTGCTTAGAACAAACTCTTTTAGGTTATTTATAGCGATACTCTGACTTACAACTTCTTCAAAAGAATTTGGCCTATATTTTTCAACCCAAGGTTTTTCTTCTTTAATCCCAATAATCTTTCCCTTCTATTTGGAATCTTCAAGATTTTCATTTGATAAGTCTAATTCTAGAACTTCATATACCTTCTTAAAATGCATTTTTTCGTAAAGACTGGCCGCTTCTCTCGCTTTTTCTTTAATATTTACTTTTATTTTTTCTACTTTAATTTTCCGCAAATGATCAACTGCCTTTTTAACGAGCAATTCACCAATTCCATGCCCCCTATATTCTTCCATAAGATATACTTGCTTAATATAACCTTCAGAAGCGCCAAATGGATCGATTCTTAGCTCTGCAATAATCATACCAACAACTTCATTGTCCTTATCTTCATCGATCGCAATTAAAATCCCGTGGCGTTGTAATGGATCATATAATCTTCTAGAAATACCCCAGTCAAATCGTTTACTATCAAATTCACCGCCGTACCTTGAAATTAATAATTTCATTAGTTTCTCAAGGGATTGAATTTGATCAGGGGTCGCATTTTCAATTCTGATATTTTTCATTTGAATCTACCAAAAACTTACAATAAATTATAAATTACTTTTTAAAAATATATATTTTCTTAATTAATGAATAACGGCTTTTGACATACCTTAGAATGTAAAATTAAAATGAAAGAGGATAAATTTTAGCGCGCTGAGACTCCATCCCAAGCTTTGACCTCAGGATCTTCATAACCACAAACAGCACATTTTTGGTTTACTTCCCATGCTTCCAAGGCAGGATGGACCCTCGTAAAAAGCGATCCACACTGTCCACAAATTAAGTATTTAGCTCCACAACCATCGCACATTTTCAATTGACCTTTTTCCACAAAACGAAAAGTTCGTTTCATCCATTCATCATTTACTAAACGAAAAGTTTCTCCCCCACACATAATGCACTTCTTGCCGTCAAATTCACCAGTCATGCTACCATTACCTTTTTTTTAAATTTTAGTTTTAATGTATGTAATAATAAATAAATAGTGTGAATATTTAAAAAAATAAAGTATTCCATATATAAAATTGCTTCGAAAATGAATTTAAAATAAAATTAATGGATTAAAAAAAAACAAAATTACATTTCTAACTTTTTAGTTGCTCCGTTTGCAGTCCCTTTGGGATTAATTTTTTCCAGTTCTCCTATTAATTGAAAAACTTTGTCATCATTTAAAGCTTCACCAAATTTTATCAACATTTCTTTAGAACCAACAAATAATCCTTTTCTTTTCATTGGTTTCCCATCCTCTTTTAATGGATTTACTTCCAAAAATAATAGAGAAGGGCGTGTCTTAGTTGCAGGTACCTTTACTACGTGTACCCCTGGTACTGGTGTTTCCATTTTCTCCCAATCGGCTCCATTTTTTAGGTGAGCTTTTAATTGAGCTTCAATATCCGCCAATTTAATCACTTCTTTTTTGAAATTTTTATATGTATTAGGTGTTACATATTATGTATAATATTTATACTTAAAGTTAAATAAAAACTTTGTCTTTACGAAGAATTGAACATTTTGACTAAAATTTAGCAGACAAAAATCCCAAACAATTGAAATAACATGAATACTTACCTATTTTTATTTTGTCGGATTACTGGGGGTCGATTTCCACTAAATGCTTAAATATCACCTCGGTATATATAATTGTATAGAAAAACTTGGAGTTTTTCTGAGAAATTTATAAATTTGGTGGTTAAAATAAAGTTAATATCTGTAAATTTACCAGAATCCTACCT
>JBHLLM010000159.1:0-6746 GCA_048885575.1 Candidatus Hermodarchaeota archaeon | reverse complement strand
AGAAGGAATCTCATGTGGTGGCTTTTCCATTGATAATGTTAAAATTCCTAAACATTACATAATTGGTGAAGAGAACAGAGGTTTCTATATATTACATGAAGGATACGAATATGCAAGGGCATTAATTACAGTTATATGTGCCTCTGCAGGTTTGAAGTCGTTAGAAAATGGAATGAACTATATCAAGGAAAGAAAATCTTTTGGAAAATCTTTATCACAGTATCAAGGAATTAATTTTAAACTCTCTGAACATTATACTAAATTAAATATGTTAAGAGATTGGGGTTATCGCGCATTAAAAACTATTGACTTAGAACAACAGGGAAAAGCAACTAGATTCGAAACTAGTAAGATTGTTGCTATGGGAAAAATGTTCTGTTCAGAATGGGCATGCGATGCAATAAATACTGTTATGCAATGGCAAGGGGCTTTTGGATATTCAAGAGAATGTCCTGATCAAGCAGCATGGCGAGCTGTTAGATCATTTTCGCTTGCTGAAGGTAGTTCTGAAGTTATGAAGATGATTGTAGCCAGAGAGCTACTTGGCAAGAAACAATATTAATTAACTTTTTTTTATATCTTTAATATCAGTTTTTATAGACTAAGATTAAATTTAGATTCTTAATTTGGTTTTGGTGAAGCAATGAGATTTATTGTGTGTGTAAAACAAGTTCCAGATACAACTGAAGTTAAAATTGACCCTGAAACTAATACATTAATTAGAGAAGGAGTCCCTAGTATTCTAAATCCATTCGATCAGTTTGCACTTGAAGAAGCAATTAAGATCAGACAAGAAGGTGATGAGATTATTGTGATTTCCATGGGACCACCACAAGCTAAAAAGGCTTTATTAAAGTGTTTGGCTCTAGGAGCGGATAAAGCAATTTTATTAAGTGATAGAGCGTTTGCTGGTGCTGATACATGGGCTACATCTTATACATTAACTCAGTGTATCAAGAAAGTCGGTGATTTCAATATTATCTTCTGTGGATTACAAGCTATCGATGGGGATACTGCTCAGGTCGGACCTGAAATTGCAGCTCAATTAAGTATTCCTCAGATAACTTATGTTGAGAGTGTTGAAAAATTGGAGCGGAATAAGTTAACAGCAAAAGTCCAAATGGATGATGGATACAAAATAGTAGAAGTAAGGGTTCCAGTACTTATAACTGGAATAACCCCATCTTCATTTGAACCAACCAATCCTCCAATGATGAGTATAATGAAAGCAAACAAAAAACCTTTTAGTACATGGGATGCGGAACAGCTTGGGGGTAATAAGGATGATTATGGATTGAATGGATCATTAACCGAAGTTATTAAAGTATATTCTCCACCAGCAAGACAGCAAGGTATTATCATTGATGAAGAGAAGGCTGAAGATGCCGTTCAAAAGTTAATTGAATTATTATCAAGAGATAAGGTGATCTAATTTGATAAATGTAGATAAGGAAAAATGTACTGGATGTGGACTTTGTGAAAAAGTTTGTCCATTTGGGGCTATCATAATTGTAGATAAAATCGCAGAAATAGGAGATGAGTGCACTCTTTGCGGTGCATGCATAGATCAATGTAATGTGGGGGCAATAACAATCCAACGTAAAAAAGTTGAAGAAGTTGACCTATCAGAGTATAAAGATGTGTGGGTTGTTGCTGAAATAAAAGATGGAAATGTCAGAAAGGTTTCATACGAATTGTTGGGAAAGGCAAAAGAACTTGCAGAGGAACTAAATCAGAAAACTTGTGTTCTTCTTGTAGGTGACAATGTAAAAAGATTTTCTCAAGAGTTTTCCAACCGTGGTGCTAAAAAAATATATATTGCTGAACATGAAGCACTTAAAGATTATTATACTGAGACTTATTCTTCCGTAATCACAGGAATAATCTCTAAATATAACCCTAACATAATTTTATATCCTGCAACTATAAATGGAAGAGATTTAGCACCAAGAGTGGCAGCAACTCTTGAATTGGGACTTACTGCGGATTGTACTGGATTGTCGATACGAGATGGATTATTATTACAAACAAGACCAGCATTCGGCGGAAATATTATGGCTGATATTATTTGCCCTACAACACGCCCCCAAATGGCGACTGTTAGACCCAATGTTATGGAGGTGGCACCAATTCAAGCTGTGAATGATGTAGAAATCATAGAAATACCTGTGAAAGTAGATCTTCAAAGTTTAAAAGTAAAAACGAAAGAAATAATCAGAGGATCTGCTACAGAATGTGCAATTCCAGTTTGTGAGGCAGATACTATTGTATCTGGTGGAAGAGGTGTTGGAAGTAAGGAAAATTTTAAATTAATTGAAGATTTAGCTAATGTCTTGAATGCTGCTGTGGGAGCAAGTAGAGCCGCTGTTGATTTGGGATGGATTCCAAAATCACAGCAAGTGGGACAAAGTGGAAATACAGTTTCTCCTAAGATTTACATTGCTTGTGGGATTTCAGGCACTATCCAACATTTGGTTGGAATGAAAAGTAGCGACATCATAATTGCAATAAATAAAGATCCTGAGGCAGCAATTTTCCAATTTGCTAATTATGGTATCGTTGGCGATCTATGTGAAATTTTGCCTTTATTCACTAAAGCTTTAGAGAAAAAGCTAAATGATAATTAATTATTAAAGATAAAATTTAATTATACTTTTGCTTTTAATCATCTAAAAAACTATAACTGATACCAAATTTTAAGGTTCGATGTTAGATGGATGGACATATACGTTTTGAAGATTTAGAAATGAAATTTGGATATTCTTGTATGCCCGATAGGTTACATTACTACACTAAAGAGGAAAATAATTTTCGTATGGAGGTCCGAGAATGGTGTGAAAATAATGTTGGTCCAGTTGCAGAACAGATCGATAGAAATCGAGATATAGCATTGGGGGTTGAGATAGTAAAGAAAATGCCTTATCTCGATATTATCATACCTAAAGAAGCTGGAGGCAAAGGTAAAGGAATCTTATACCGTACAATTCTTGGTGAAGAATTAACAGCTTTTAGTTATGCGTTAGCAGGCATTTTTGGAGCTTCTTCCTGTTTATTCGCTGGACCTATTATTGAATTCGGAACTCAAGAACAAAAATTGAAGTATTTATCCGGTATTGCTGATGGCTCAAAATTAGGTGCCATTGCTATCACAGAACCAACAGGAGGTTCCGATGCAGTAGGGGGTATGAGATTAAAAGCAACCAGAGAGGGTGATCACTACCTGCTTAATGGTGAGAAATGCTTCATAACAAATGGAAGTGTAGCAGATTATCTTTGTTTATATACAATAACCAATGAACAAGTAAAAAACCATCAAGGGATGTCAGCTTTCATTTTTGAGACAGATACTCCGGGATTTGAAGTAGTTAAAGAATATCAACACATGGGACGAAGAGGTATGCCTAATTCTCATCTAAAATTCAATAATTGCGAAGTGCCTAAAGACAATCTCCTTTACAAGGAAAATTCAGGGTATGATGTTTTAATGTTCGGTCTTGACGGTGAAAGAACATTTACCTCTTCTCAATATCTTGGTCTCGCTCGAAGTGCCCTAGAAGTTGCCTATAAATATTCCCATAAACGAGTTCAATTTAAAAAGCCACTGTATTCTTTTGAAGGAATTTCCTTCAAACTAAGCGAAATGTTCATGGATTTAGAGTTAAATAGGATGGCTACTGCCCAAATAGCTAGAATGCTCGATGATGGGTATAACTGCAGAGCCTCCGTTGCCGCTTTAAAAACGCGTTTAGCAGACGCTAGCGTGAGAATCACTCAAGACGCAATTCAAATTACTGGAGGTCTTGGATACTCTGAAGAATATCCTTTAGAACGATACTATCGAGACGCAAAGGTTGGACAAATTGCAGCAGGTACATCAGAAATTATGAGGTATCTCATTACAAGGGAAATGATAAGAATGTGGGGTAAATAACTTCTCTTTATTTTATCTTTTTTCTTTTTAGTACACTATTGTATATAAAATTACACTATTTGCTCTTTAATCGAATTTTGATTGTCCAAAATATTCTTCCCCTATTAATTTTTCAACTACATTTAAAGGAAGTGAAAAAGGTTCAATTGATTGCATTTTAAGAGATGTTAATGCGGCAGAAAATCTTAAGGAATCTTCGGGACTTTTGGATATGCGTGATCCTAAATAACTAATAAATGCAGTATCTCCTCTACCTGTCCTTCCGATGCTTGTTTTATTTTTCCAAGGAAAATAGTATACATTTTTTTTTAAACATAAGGTTATTCCTTTTTCGTGGGTTATTATAACTTCTTTTGGGCCTATTTTCGTTAGTTCTTTTCCTGCTTTTGACATTGATGATAAGTTAGTGAGGATTTTCGCTTCAATTTCGTCTACTTTTAAGTAATCTACCTTTGATATTATCTCGTACTTCTCTTTTTCTTTTAAGCTGTAATATTGGACAATATCGCCTTTTAACCCTCTAATAAAACCTTGAATATCAAGTCCCAATCTCCCGTTAAATTTTTTACTCAAATAATTTAATAGCTCTAAATCGATTTCACCAGCTAGTATTGGACTTATAACAAAGAATTTTGTATTAATTTCTGGAATTTCTTCCTTTTTAAACGCACCGGCAAAACCTAAAGGCTCGTAAGTTCTATGTTCCATATTTTGGGTCGAG
This sequence comes from Candidatus Hermodarchaeota archaeon, assembly GCA_048885575.1. Taxonomy (GTDB): domain Archaea; phylum Asgardarchaeota; class Lokiarchaeia; order Sigyniarchaeales; family SOKP01; genus SOKP01. Next base: position 2,094 of record JBHLLM010000159.1, on the reverse strand, counting down.
TATATGTTTTTAAGCCCTGAAGTTCCGTTAGCTGGATACGCGAAGAATTTTATACCATTTTTTTCAAATATTTCCAAAATTGGGAAATCTTCGATCTTTAATCTCGTAATTATCGCTAATTTCAATCCCATTCGACTACCAGCTAACCCACCATAAAACACAGCACCCCCTAGAACTGATTTGCTTATACCGTCGATTTCTATGATGTCTTTTGCTATATGACCAAGAATTACAATATCTGACTTAACTGCTTCTTTAATCATAATGAATGGCTTTAAAATAAAATAAATGTTTATGAAATTATCCTTTTTAATTTATAAAGGCAAAAATGTATCCTAAAACTAAAATATAAATGGAACTTTAATTCTTTTTTATTTTATGTTTTTTAACTTTATATCTCATTGATACTGAAAATACACCTAAAAGTATTCCAATTATTAAAGTTATTAGTCCTTCTATGATATAGTGATTTGAATAGTTTGTTTGAATTGTTCCATATATTTCTAATAAAGTTTCAGCAGTTATGAGAATATGTACATATCCAATAAATGGCTGATTTAAAAAAAGGATTTTATAGACTCCGGTAACATTATGTTGCTCATAGATAGGGAGATACCCTCCGTATTCTTCTATCCAAGCTTCGTAATCGTTATCGTTAAGTACGAGAATTGTAAAAGAACTATTAACTGCCCCTAAAGAAATAATTAGTTTTTGATCATTTGAAAACAAAGGATATTGATAGTGTATTGAATATGTTACACCTTCTAATATTCCAAACTGTCCTAAGTTCTCAACTACAATTGTATAAGGGAACGGAATACTTATAATTGAAATTCCAAGAAACGAAATAATTATCCCTATTGTTGTTATAATTATAAAACTCTGCTTATGTTTAATTTCCTTCTCAATCATAGGAAAAGATTTCATTCCTTCTATTTTAATCTAATTATAAGGAAGAAAAATACATATTTAAATCATCTTCTCTAATTTAGAAAATTAGAAATCATATGTTCTCAGATTAAAAAAAAAGATTAAAAAAAGGATTAAATTACTCGTAGATTAATAACGGATTTTCTTTTGAATTGTTTAACACGCTATCTAAAATTCTCTCTTCAATTATATATATGCTTGGAGCATCAGTTATAAAACAATTCCACTCGTAACATTTTCTGTCATCCTCAAATACTACTCCATGATCAATTGTAATCTGATCACAATCGTGGTATAACGCGTGAAGCCTACCACATTTTTCACATTTTATCAATTTTTTTTTCACATCACCTTTTATTCTTCGAGTGGGAAAAGTTTCCCAATTAATATATTAATGTGCGAAATACTTTATAAATATTACGATCTTTTTCATTTTTTTATGGTTTTTCTGCAAAAGTTATTTGGTATTTAATTGAAAAATGAACTCTTTTCAGTATATAGAAACAAAATTAGTTCAAAAATACAAAATTTCAAAATAAAATTACTATTATATGAACAAATTTCAGATAAAATTTGGTCAAAACGACAAAAATACAGGCTTTTAAAAAAAACATTTGAATAAAATATACCCCTACCAAAATCTTAAAGTAGGTGATACCTTTAAAAGAATAATGAAGAAAGAACGGAAAAAGGCTTTTCTTAAATACCTAGTGTTCTTTATTATCTTTTTACTTGGATCGATATTCTCAGTTACATTTCTAATTGTTGTAAATTTTAAGAATTGGGTAGAATATCAGATTGCAATTACTATAATGCTTACATTAATATTCTTTATGTGTTTCTTCTTTTTTTCTGCATTACATTATATAATAAAGAAAGGAGAATAATTAGGAGTCAATTTAAATTTGATCAATTGATTTGATAATAGCATTTACAAAAGCTTTAACAAGTTTTATCGTCAACATCCTATTAAGTCGAATATATTTTGCAATTTCAATTTGAATCGTGTTGATTTGTTTAATATTGTAAAACTGGTGAGTAATATATCCACCAGAATACGCTAAGCTATATTCTGATTCAACAAATCCATTATCAATGCTAAAATACTTCGAAATTTCTTCTTCTAATTGGTGACAACCCCAAAATTTCTCACAGGCTTTATTT
>JBHLLM010000158.1:0-6774 GCA_048885575.1 Candidatus Hermodarchaeota archaeon | reverse complement strand
GCTTTATTCACATCTTCCTCATTTCTGAGATCGCCCCAAATAATCTCAATTCTATCCTTGAACCTTTTAGCAATTTTTCTGTTTTTCCGGTTATAAACCTCAAAAATTCTGACGCTATAATCTTTTTTCAATAGTTCCTTTAGAGTACTTAATCCAACATTCCCAAAAGCACCTGTTAATAATACTTTCATGAAAGTCTCTCTCTTTATTTTATAATTTTTTTTCTAATGTATAAGAATCAATGCTTACTAAATAGTCAAATGGTTGCGATCGCAACCTATATTAAGCAAATAAGATTTAATGACTATAAAGCTTAATTCATCAAAATTTAAATGAAAATCATAAGACTACAAATACCAGGCAATTTTTTAGTTCATGTAGGTTTCGCGGAATTATTTGAGGAACTAGAATTTGTAGAAATCCTGAATGCATTTCAATATGATCAGAAACGTTTCTTCGCTTTGCAGAGGATTAAATTCAAAGAAAAAGTAATTAAAAATTTAAATCAGTATATAGAAGAGCTTTTTAGTCCTGAAAGTTTTCAGCTTTTAGAAAGAAGAGGGAATGAGATTATAGGAATCTTGGATCAAAAACGATCAGCAGGTTTTTTTCCAATAATAGATTCAGGTCCGTGGGCATTTCTTTTTCCAATTCATGTATCAAGTAGTGTATTATTGATAAATGTAATATCAAGGACAGAGTACGTAAATAATTTATTTAATATGTTAACTAGATTAACTCAAAACAATTTTAAAATAATAGGAATGACTAATATAGACGATATGAGGAACTCGGGAACAGATGTCTGGCAATCCCTTATCCCATTCCCAAAATTCACGCCTAAGCAAGAAGAAATTGTAAAGTATGCGGCAAAAAACGGTTTTTTTACCTCACCAAAAAAGATCAGCGCCAAAGATATATCATTAAAATTTGAAATATCTGAAAGCGCCGTAAATAAGCATTTGAGAAAAGCTACAAACCTAGCAATGGACTATTTCTTTGGGAAATATTTCTAAAAAAAATATTTCTTTTATCAATTCATATTAAAATGACTCTCATTTTAATATTCGATTGGTAAAAATGGAAAAAAAAATTTGAATTTTTCTAATTATTTTTTCATCTATTCTGGTGGTTTTTGTCCGATTGATGAATAAGCTTCTTCTAAGGTTGCCCAGGTCTCTAATACATATTCAAATCCTTCAATAGACATCGCATAGAGGTTTGATAATGCTTGCAAACGGTTGTATGCTTCTTCAAGCTTTCCTTTACTCACATTTAAAACACTAATGGTTCGTATACCCTCTTGAGTTGCTTTGATAGCATTTCCAGACACAAGGCTTTCTCCTAACGATTCATCTGGAGGGAATTTTTTATTTGCTTCAATAGCTTTTTTCACGACTTCAGGTGTTTTATCGCTCGGCCATTTCGCGAAAGAAATTAAATATGGCACATTTTTCACCTTTTTATAAAATGTTCTTTAAAATTTGATTTTACATAGGTTTTTAAATAAGATTTGGATGTGACTAAAAACTAGATTAGTAAGTATTTAAGTATTATACATCTTTGTTAAGAAAGGAGAATTTGTAAGATTTGTTACATTTCATGATTGAAAAGGTAAAAAATAATAAGAAATAATGACTAAAAACATAAATTATTGAGAAAATATTTTTATAAGCGGATACCCTAATAAATAAAATAATCAAAATAATTTAATAGGCTTTCAAAGGGATTTTTTATATACTTATGTCAGATCCAAAACCTTCACCTCAGGAGATATTTGATAAAAGGGAAGATATTGGATTAGAAAATTCAGTTAAGATGCTGATAAACATCATTGAGACTGAAAACGATAACAGTAAAAGGAAGGAAGCAATTAAATTTTTAGGCGGGATTGGTAATTATATTCCCCAATTAAAGGACGAATGCTTCAGGATTATAGAAAATGTTTTAATATCTGAGGAAGGAGTTAATCTTAAGTGTGAGGCCGCGAAATCTTTAGGCAAGTTAAAAATTGATAAGGCACTTAAGCCCTTAAATTGGGTATTAGAGCAAAACATTGATAATACCGATCTAAGATTAGCTGTTTTAGACGCAATAAATAAAATTAAGTTCGAAAAACCTCAAATCAATGTTTTTATAAGAGAATTAGATTCTAAGTATAATTCTGTAAGAGAATTTGTCAAAAACCATCTTGTTGAAATTGAACCAGAAATTTTGATGGAATCTTTATTATTTTATCTAAAAAGTGAAAAAATATCAAATGAACACAAATCAGAAATCATTAAACTGATCGGATACGAGCTTTCTAGCATTAACTTAACTTTTCAGGACCTGAATTACATAAAAATCAAGTATCCAGAGCTTATTTCTAAATTTCATTTAAATAGAAGTGTATTATTAGAAGAAATTACGCGAACTTTAAAAGAAGAGGATTCAGAATTATTAGATTCTGCTGTTTCAATTTTAAAGCTATTAAGTCCCGAAATTAACAAAGATATAATTAAATTATTACTAAGCGACGACTTTATTGTTAGGAAAAACGCTATTACTCTTACAGGGAAGCTAAAAATAAAAGATGCTGTAGATACTCTCATTACCGGTTTAGATAACATTTATAGCGAAGTAAGCGTAGCTACCATCGAGGCATTAGGAGAGATTGGTGAACTTTCAGCTGTATCTGAGTTACTCGAAGTGTTAAATATTGAAGATATAAGCTTCGAATACACCGATATCGATATGAAATTTTATATCATGGATGCCGTTAAAAAAATTTATTCTACAAATAAAAACGCCGATTATAACTTTTTATTCTCTTACTTAAGTTCGAACAGTGAAACGCTAAAAGAGAGTATTGCTTTCATTTTAGGAGAAATTGGAGATAAGGTTTTTATCAAACCTCTACTAGATTTATTAACAGATAATAATTTAGATGTTAAAAAAAATGCGATTATTGCTTTAGGAAAAATAGGGACCATAGAACCCATTATCCAACTAATTAAAATTTTGGAGAATCCCGACTCATACTGGCTTATAAAAAAAGTAGCAATAGATGCTATATATAACATTTTTCAAAGAAATTGGTATCGAGTTAAAGGTGAAGATGTAAATCTGGAACATACATTAAATATGTATATAGCAATGTTAATAGATTATCTAAAGCAAGGCGAAGCCGAGGATACAAAAGTTAAGGTAAGTCTTATAAAATTTTTGGAAGTTTATGGCGACGAATCTGCTCTAAGCGCCTTGCTTTCAAGAGTTAACGATTTCCCAAGAATTATAAGGATACACGCGAGTAACGCAATTAAAAAGATCGAAGATAAGATTGAAGAAAGATTAGGTCTCGATAATGCTTACTAAATTGGGCTAAAGATAAGAAAATTGAATTCTTAGAGCTTGAAAATATTGACTAAAAAGTCGTGACCTAATTTCTTTGGTACTTTTATAGTAAATTTTAATATTAGTAATCCATATCCTTACATAGTTTACAAATTATTAAATTAGGCTAATATAAACTTTTTAATGATTCACTGAAAATGACTGAAAATCCAACTGAACAAGAGTCGGAATCCACTCCGTACGACTATTCTTTTGATTACATTCAAAAGAAACTTGAGGGGAAAAAGGATTCCTATGGAATGTTAATGAAGGAAATAATCCGGGCAGGTATCTGCACAGAGTGTGGAACTTGTGCAGCAGTTTGTCCAGTTCTTGAATGGGATCACCTATCCGGACAACCAAAATTGATAGGTAAATGTACTGGCTGTGGAATTTGTTACAACCAATGTCCTCGAACAATTACAGATCCTATTCAATTAATGGGAGAATTCAAAACTGGGTATGTATCGAATACCAATATTCCAGAAGTTATTGGAGCCCAAGATGGAGGAACTGTGACATCCCTTTTATGTTATCTCTTTGATGAACATTTGATTGATGCTGCTATTGTTTCAATGAAGGATCCTAGTAAGCCTTGGTATCCTGTGGCTCAAATTATTACAAATAAAGATGACGCTATTAAAGCTTCTGGATCGATTTACTCCCATTCTCAAACAGTTGAAGCATTAATGGATGCAATTCGAGAAGATTATCGATCGATCGCGTTTGTTGGTACCCCTTGTAATATTGATGCTGTTGATAAAATGATGAACTCTCCAGCGGGTATGTTGAAATATTTTATGCGGGCTCATGTTCTTAAAATAGGTTTATTTTGTATGGATTCTTTTGCTCCTGAAGCCTTATACCCCTTTTTTGAAAAAGATGGTATAGATTTAACTAAAGTAGTAAAAATGGACATTAATAAAGGAAAATTCCACATATATTACGATCACGATGGAGATCCTGTAAAATCGTATACTATCAAGGAATTAGACAAATTCAAATCATCTAGTTGTAATTTTTGTACGGATTTAACTGCCGAACACGCAGATATTTCAATAGGTTCCGTAGGTAGTGGCGCTAAGAAAAATACGGCGTTTGCAAGAACTGGAATTGGAGCAGAGATTATGGAAGACGCTGCTAATAAAGGATATCTTAAAATTGAACCCTATAACGCTATAAATTTAAATGCTGTGTTGTTTCTAGCAAAACTTAAAAAAGTGTCTCAATACAATATTCAAAAAAGGAAAGTCTTTATTGTTAGAGAAGCCAGTGCCATTGAAGAGCCCAAAATTGAATCGAAACCGGAGGAAGAACAAGCGATAGCAAAACCTCTTGGATCTAGAAAATTTTTAAGTGTTTCAAAGGAGATTGATGAAGAAGAAAAAATCTTAAAAGTCTCTTTAACCAATTCTGTTGGTTATCTATTAGAAGATATCAAGATCAGAATAGTTATAGTGGAAGAACTGTTTGAGAAGAACCCTTGGATAACAACGATAAGAGAATTATTTCCCTATGAGTCTATAGATATAGGTTATCCCCTAGAAACTATGGATAACGAAATTATCTATCCCAATGTATTAGTAGAAGCATCGACTGAGAAGTATGGCAAAATATTTTCAAGAACATTTAAATTAGCCCCAAATGAAGAAAAATAAGTTTTAATGTTATAAAGAACTTAATTAGATGGAAATTATAAAAAAATATAACAAAATAAGGTGAAGTATACGAAAATTTCATTAGTAGGATTAGGGGGGTGTGGCAAAACCAGCTTGTATTCCGTCGCTTTTGCAGAAAAAAGACCGGAAGATACTAAAAAGTTGAGCCCCACAATTCTATATGAGACCAGAAGGCACCCTTTTTTAGGACTTCAAGTTGGAATATTTGATTTTGGCGGACAAGAACAATACAGAAAAGAATATATGGAAAAACCCGAAATTTTTAAAGGCACTGACATTTTAATTTGTATCGTTGATTTACACGATCCAGACTCGTTCAATCAAGCAAAAGAATATTTTGAAGGCTTATTGGATATTCATAGGAAAAATAACGAGAAACCACGAGTCTTGCTATTCTTGCATAAATATGACACTGAAGATTACCCAAAGGAGCTTTTGGATACTAACGTTAAAAATGCTAAAGATAGTTTTTCAGATATGTTCAAGGATTACGATTTCGATTTAAAATTGACTAGTATTTATCAACAGGATGAATTAGCTAAAGTTTTTCGTGATATGCTAATTTCATCTTACAAAGATCTAAAATCATCAGTTGAAAAAGCTGAAAGTCAACTAGAAGAAATTAAAGCTAAAATAATAATTTCTGATGTTTCTGGAAATGTATTAGTTCATAATGTTCAAGGTGTAAGTAGTGGTTTAACACTAAGAGGAGATTTAAGGGATTTCATTGACGCCGCAAACACAGTTAGAGAAAATATTTTCATGTCAGATTCGTGTAGATTTATGGGACAGAGTGAGGATGGAAAGGGAATTGAGCTCCATATTTTTAAATATATTATCTCTGTATTTGTGATGAAATCGCAAGAATTAGATAGAGATTCTCAAGATAAATTGAATGTATTACTTAACGATATGAAATTATTTGCCGATTTAATCATTTCTGCTCATAGCGACTAAATTTAATATTATTTTATTTTTACTTTTAACTCTTTTTAGTATTTCAACACTTTTTCGTGATAATTTAATTATTTTATATTCTTGTTGAACTTTTCTAATAATAGATGACGAATCATACTTTTTAGTTGAAATTACTAAAGTTTTCGAAAAATTTTTTGAATTTGGATCATTTTTTTTCTTATTGGTATAAGATGTCTGAAAAAGTCGAAGAACGAATAAAAGAATTAGAGGAACGATTGGCTTCCACCAAGGTAAATAAAGCAACTCAAAAAAGTATTAATTTCATTAAAGCACAACTCGCCAAACTACGTGAAGATTTGATACGAATTTCTAGTTCTAAGAAAGGCGGAGGAGGTGGCTTCGGCATTAAAAGAACAGGAGATGCTCAAGTAGCTTTCATTGGATTTCCTTCAGTTGGGAAATCTTCTTTGCTAAATTTGCTAACTGAGGGTAATACTCATTCTAAAGTTGCAGCATATGATTTTACCACTGTTACAGCTATACCTGGTATGATGAATATCGAAGACGCGAAAATCCAGCTTATTGATTTACCAGGAATAATTTTAGGTGCTGCTGCGGGTAAGGGACGAGGAAAGGAAGTATTAGCAGCCGTACGTTCTGCAGAATTAGTGTTAATTATAATTTGTTTCCGTCCTGATGGGACAATTAATCTTTCTGATTTGGAAACCATTAGAACAGAGTTGAATAACGCAGGAATACGTTTAAACACAAAACCACCTAAAATTGTTATTAAAGAGCGTAC
>JBHLLM010000157.1:0-6779 GCA_048885575.1 Candidatus Hermodarchaeota archaeon | reverse complement strand
ATTGGTCTTTAACTCTTAATTTTGCATTTTCCATCCCACAGATTTCACATTTCATCGATTTTTCCTTCCAAATAGTATCATTTTTATCTTAAATTCACAATTTTATATATACTTTTTTTTATTTTAAAACTAGTTAGTTTCTTTTTTTCAAAGGAATTTTCATGGAAATCAGACGCTGAATTTACCTTCTATAACAAGTCAAGTTCATTCTGATAATTTTTTCTTTTTAATTTTTCTAATATAGATAATCAAATAGCCCGCAGGAATTGAAAGACAAAAGCCCCATAATGGAGATCTAATTATAAATAGAATACTCCCTATTGGATAAAAAAAAACGAATGATGAATTTTAATACTCGATTTTTCAATGGTTTTTTTTTAAGGATTTGAATCAAATAATGAAAAATTGATGGAATCCAGCACAGGAAGAAAACTAGGATAATTATTGACAGGCTAATGAAATTTACTATGAAATAATAGGATATGTTCCCAATTATTAATGCAATAGTCGCACCCAACAAAAAAGCAAAACATCCTATACAAACAGTATAGTTAAATATATAAAAGATATGATCATCAAAATCATCCCGTTCTGGATCATGATGTGCTAACCAAGTGAGTATTATTCTTTTATCCTTTTGAAATTCTTCTTTTTGGTTTTGCATCCTTCTACTCCATTATTTAAGATTAACAACTTGCACAGACTGCTCCTTTTGATCCAATAGCAAGGAGAATTAAACCTATTATAATAAGCGTTATTCCTACAGGCAATGATGAAGATAGTGAAAAAACTCCGGCAATCGCTAATATAGCTCCAATCAGAAATATTATGACTAAAGTCATAGTAGATGATTTAATTTTAAGTCCTTGTCCTGAGGTGGATCTAAATTTTGAAAGTCTTTTTATCTTATTTGAACCGCATTTGGGACATTGTGGTAAGTCTTCTTCTTCAGTAGTCAAGCAATATTTACAATTTTGACACACTAAAAATTTCCTTTTCTCCCCCATTTTAACTTTACCTCTCTCTTCTAGAATTTTTGTTCGAGATCAAATGAAAATAATGATACTATTTTATAAATTTTATCTTAAAAAAAATTCATCCTAAAGAATCCTCTATAGCAACTTCCATAAGAATATCTAGCAATGAATTTTCATTGAAATCAGACGCTGAATTTACCTTTCTTTACCTTTTGAAAAACGCTATTTATGAATTCGATATTTATAACAAAATTATATATAGAATAACTTTGACTATTTATAAGGTAAAGAAGGGGTAGTTTGTAATGAAAAAAAGAATGAAAGATATTTATGCATTTTTAATGCTATTTTTGATAATTTTTTCGATATCTACTCATTATAATTTGAAAAATTCTATCGAGACTTCTCAAGAGGATTTTAAAGATAGAATAACAAACTTAAAACTAGCAGGATTTTGGAGTAACTTTACATTCATCCATATTACTAATTTAAATTGGACCATCGCAAACGAAACTGATTGGTGTTCTGGATCAGGTACTTGGGGTGACCCTTATTTAATTGAGAACCTGATAATTAATGCGAGTGCTTCTCCAATAGATTGTGGTATTTTTATTGAGAATTCCATTGATGTGTATTTCAAAATCAGAAATGTAACCATATTTGACACTACTAACGGAATTAAATTAGAAAATACGAATAAAGGAACCTTGATTAATAACGAATTTTCAGAGAACACCGATTCAGGAATTTACATGGTCAACTGCGTGAATAATACCGTCTCAAGAAACAAACTAGTTAATAACGGTGTGCAAGGATTATACTTATTCTCCAATTGCCTAAATAATAAAATAATTGGAAATACAATTAAAAATGATGGTACAAATTTTCAAGATACAGGGATATATATTGGCAATAATTGCGATGATAACGAAATTCTGGGAAATTTTATATACGACAATAATATGTATGGAATAAACATGGAGGATTTATGCGAAAGAAACTTAGTATATAACAACACAGTAATGAATATAGCTACATCGCAACAAGATTGGGGTATAAGATTAGATAACGATTGCCATCAGAACAATATCTCACTAAATTTGTTTGAAGATCTTAATAATTATGGAATATACTTGGTTACCTCGGATCAAAATTATGTATCAAATAATCAAATAATCAATATTAATATTGGAATGTATATGTTGATAGCCCATCAAACCGAAATTATTAACAATACTATTTCGGGTGGTTCGTCAGCGATTTTAATGAGCGCCTGCGATGGGGGCAAAATTCTGAGAAATTTAATAAACAACACTGGAACTTACGCTATAAGATTATATATCAATTGCGATGATAACGAGTTTCACGATAATATAATTAAAGATAATGTTAACTATGGAATACAACTATATGACCCATCTGATATCAACAATAAATTTTTTAAAAATTCCTTTATCTCAAATGGGATTCACGCTTATGATAATGGAACGACAACATCTTGGAACAATACAATGGTTGGAAATTATTGGGATAATTACACCGGTTTGGATTTGAATAACGACCACATCGGTGATACTCCATTTAATATTCTTGGTAATGCCAACGCTAACGATAGCCTTCCTATTGTGGATCATGGTCCTCCTAATATCACGATTAATGCTCCAATTGCAGATGAGTACAATGCTACTGCTCCTGAATTTAATATTTTTGTCAATGATCCTTTTATCTATTCTATGTGGTATAAAATAAATAATAGTGGTATAAGATACTACTTTACAAAAAATGAGACAATTAATCAGGACGCTTGGAGTGCACTAAATAATGGTAATCTAACTATTACCTTCTACGCTCGAGATATTGCATGGAATGTAGGATCTACTACAATAGATATAACTAAAGGTGTTTCTCAAGGTCCTGGAGACCCCGACGACCCTGATGATGGGCCACCTCCCATCAATATTGTTTTAATCGTTGTTATTAGTATAATTGTAATAGCAGCAATTGTAGTTGCGGGAATTTTAATGAGATCATTACCGAAAAAAGGAAAAATAACAAAATCACGAAAGTTAGACGAGGAACAGTTATCCAAAGCACAATACTTTAAAGATATCACGAGTATTCTTACAGTTCTAGCCATTCATAATGAATCAGGCTTATGTTTATCAAAACTTGCTCTTCATGGTGGTATTGGATTGGATGAGCATCTCTTCACAGGATTTATATCTGCTATGGGAAGTTTCAAAAATGAACTTGCTAAACAGATGGGTTTACGAGTTCGGGGTGAAGGCGGAGATAATATAATTGAGTATAACGAATTTACAATAACCCTCATGGATGGTGAATATCTTAGATTAGGTTTAGTTTCTTATAGCAATCTTGGAGATTTAGTAAAAAGAAAATGTGGACAGGCTTTACGGGCTTATGAAATTAAACATATTAACGATTTAACAAACTTCGAAGGTGAAATCCAAGTTTTCAATGATTTTGAGGAAATAATTGAAGCAGGACTTGATTTGAATCTGAATAGAAAATCTATAATTAATGTAAAACAATTAAATAAATATGATGCTCCTGAGTCATTTAAAACTATTTTAAACGATTTTAATTCAAGATCTGTTGGATTTTATCCTGCAGAAATCACTTCTACCCTTGAGCAAGAAATGAATATTTCAGAACAAGAAGCTTATTTCATGGTTTATGATGCCTACCTAAATCAAATCTTTTTACCAACAAAATTAGAAAAATAAAGCTCTTAAAATTAATTTAAATGATTTAAATTAAAATTAAGTTTGGGAATCAATATTATTTCAACTTGCTATTTCTGATTCTGTCTCAGGTTCTGGGCAAACTCAGAACTAAATCACCCAATAAATTCTTTCGATCCCTTTATAGAAAGATCAATTGGAGTTATCTTTAAATACTAAACCAACGAATTAATGCTATCCAAAAATGTAAAAAAAGAAAAAATAAAATTCTATTGGAACTATGAAGAAGGAAGATATCTGTTTCATGTCCGCCTATGAAATGGTAGAAAAAATAAAAACACAAGAGTTCACATCTCAAGAGATTACAGAGGTATTCATCGAAAGAATTGAAAAAGTAAACCCAATAATCAACGCTTATTGTACTCCAACTCTGGAATTAGCAAGAGAGATGGCAAAGGAGGCAGATCATAGAGTAAAAGAAGGTAGAAAATTAGGACTCTTAAATGGTGTTCCAATTTCTATAAAGGATGAAACTGAAGTAGAAGGGATAAGAACTACATTTGGTAGTAAAATATTTGAGAATAATAAACCTCGGAGAGATGATATAGTAGTAAAGAGAGCTAGGAACGCTGCTGCTGTTATTTTAGGTAAAACTAATACTCCAGCTTTCGGATTCAAGGGAGAAACAGACAATTTAATTTTTGGAGTTACCAAAAATCCTTGGAATTTGGAAAGAACTCCTGGAGGATCGAGTGGTGGAGCAGCAGCAGCTGTGGCATCTGGATTGAGTCCATTAGCAATTGGTTCAGATGGTGGAGGATCAATTAGGATTCCAAGTTGTTTTTGTGGTACTTATGGGCTTAAGCCTACTTTTGGGCGAGTTCCTCAAAGTACTATGTTATTATTAGGTTATCTTGGCACATTCGTTCATAAAGGTCCAATTGTTAGGTTTGTCAAGGATGCTGCATTATTATTAGACGTGATCGCAGGAGATCACTTTTCAGATAGATACTCTGTTCCTAAACCGAATTACAGTTATTTAGAAAAACTTAACGATATACCAAGTAAATTGAAAATAGGGTATTCTTTAGATTTAGGATTCGCGGAAGCACTCGATCCTGAAGTAGAAAAAGTAGTTTTGGATGCGATTCAAAAATTTGAACAATTAAACTGGTCAATTAATAAAAGTGAGATTAATATAAGAAATCCTGAATCATTATTCTGGACTTTTTGGGCTTCGGGATTTGGTTATACATTTAAACCATTTTTGAAAAAGTGGAAAGATAAAATGGATCCTGATTTTGTGGAACTTATCAATATTGGATTAGACTATTCTACAACAGACCTGAAAATGGCAGAAATCCAGAGAGAAACGATATATATTAATATTTCCAGGCTTTTTAAAGATTTTGATATAATTATTACTCCAACTGTTGCATGTCCTGCATTTGAAATAGGTAAATCTGGAATATATGATAGAGAAATGTTGAAATCAGATATAATTATAGATGAAAAAAGAGTCTCACTATTAGGTTGGTTGTCATTTACATATCCTTTCAATATAAGTGGCCATCCGGCAGCTTCAGTTCCTTGTGGTTGGTCAAATGAGGGATTACCAATTGGAATGCAAATTGTAGGAAAGAGATTTGATGAATTAACTATACTTCAAGTTTCTAGAGCATTCGAAAAGTTAGTTCCATGGCAAGATAGAAGACCAGACTTTAATTAGATGGATCCCAAATGTCTGAAGTGAAAAGTCAATAAGTAATCCTCTAAAGACTCCATATATACCATATATTACTCCAACAATAAGAACGGTTATTAGTTTACTCTTCCATTGTATTTTTCTTGACATTTGTTGAGATTCACTAATATTATTTAATTTTTTTAGTAGTTTTTATATTTTTAATCCTTGATTCTGAATTTTGGGCAGAAATGATAAGATTTATTTTTATCAGTTATTTTTTTAAGTTTATGAGATTTGGGTATGTTGTAAGAGATCCATCGAACCATACTTATTCTGAAATTAGAGCCTTAACGGTAAAAGTTGAAAGATTAGGATTTGAATCTGTTCACATTACAGATCATTTCTTTAATTTAGGAGATGTAAAAAAGGAAAGAGAACCATTTTTAGAATCTAACGCTCTTTTAGCTGCTTTGGCGACGGAAACGCATAAAATAAAATTAGGTCATATCGTTATGTGTAATTCCTTTCGCAATCCGGCTTATTCAGCGAAAATAATATTAACATTGGATCATATCTCTAATGGTCGAGCTTTACTATGGGTGGGAGCGGGCTGGTTTAAGGAAGAATATGCGGCTTATGGTTATCCATTTCCTTCAGCAAAAAGAAGAGTGGATGAATTAGAAGAATCACTTATTATCTATAAGAAAGTCTTTACGGAAGATGAGACTAATTTCGAAGGAAATTTTTGGAAACTAGAGAAAAATCTGAATTTTCCAAAATCAGTTCAGAAACCTTATCCACAGATAATTATTGGAACAAACACCGGGAAAAGAATGATCGATATTGCCTGTAGGGAAGCAGATGGAGTAAACCTTGCTAACATTATTCCACGAGACCAAAAAAGGTTTAAAGAGAGCATTTCTATCATTAATGAAAAGTTAAAGAAATACGATCGTGATCCTACAGAGTTTGAGATTTCTATTTATACTCACATAAGAATAGCAGACAGCCAAGAAACGATTGAAAAGATAAGAAAAGAGAAAGGTATCTTTAAATCTAATATGAAGTATCAATTCATCGGTGATATTAATTCTATACAGGAAAAAATACAAGAAGTTGAAGATTTAGGAGTAAAAAAGATGGTTATAATAGTAGAAAGTCCTATTATGGAAGATCCTATTAGCTTTTTTAGCAAAGAAATGATGTAGCCTAAATATTCTACAAATCTACTTGTAAACTGTGAAAGAAATTTGTTTATTTTAAAATCTGTTTTAACTCAATTTTTCTCTTTGTAATCTTTGCTATTAATTCCTTATCATTTTCTGGAGGTATGATTTTCTTTTCTTTGTCTTGTAGGTGTATTGCCTTTGACGGACATTTGGAAACACATACACCACATCCAATACACCG
>JBHLLM010000156.1:0-6849 GCA_048885575.1 Candidatus Hermodarchaeota archaeon | reverse complement strand
ATTTTTACCTCTGATACGCCTGGTACTTGTTTTACGCAAACAAATATTTTCAAATCGAAATCCTTTTTTATTTAGCTCTATATAGAATTAAATCTATCAATATTTTGTTAAAACGAATAATTTATTCAAGAAAAATAAATTTTCCGATATTAAAACAAAAATGTGAAAGAAAAATTAGTTACTTTTTAATAATGAATCTCATTCGTATCTCCTAAGCTCCTTTTCTTAGTAAATTACTCGCAATTACCAATCTTTGAATTTCACTTGTTCCTTCGTAAATTTCTCCCATCTTTGCGTCTCTGAAATACCGTTCTACGGGATAAGCTTTCATTAAGCCGTAACCTCCGTGGATTTGAACAGCGCCATGAGCAGCTTGCATCGCAGCTTCAGATGCTACTAATTTCGCCATCGAACTGGCCATTCCAAATTCGATTCCATTATCATGTAAATACGCTGCTTTGTAAGTAAATAGTCGTGCTGATTCAATTGCGACGGCCATATCAGCAATTTTCCATTGAATGGCTTGAAATCTTCCTATAGGTTGGTTAAACTGGACTCTTTCGTTAGCATATTTAATTGAGGCTTCTAATGCTGCTTGACCTAAACCAACACATTGAGCCGCAATCCCTATCCTTCCAAAATCTAAAATCTTCATTGCCATCTTAAAACCTTCACCTAGATTTCCTAATATATTCTCTTGAGGGACTCTTACGTCTTGAAAAACGAGTTCTGATGTGTTTGACGCTCGAACTCCCATTTTATCTTCTTTAACTCCTACAGAATAACCAGGAGTATCAGCATCGACTATAAAAACGGTCATCTGTTTTCGGCTTTCTTTTTCACCAGTTTTAGCTACTACAAGTAGAATTCCCGCGATGCCACCAGATGTTGCGAATATCTTGGTTCCATTTAGCACATACTCATCTCCATCTTTAACCGCGGTTAATTGAACCCCTCCTGCGTCACTTCCAGCATTAGGCTCAGTTAAACAAAACGCTCCCACTTTATTTCCTTTTGCGAGATCAATTAAGAATTTTTGTTTTTGTTCTTCCGTACCATATTTATAAATAGGATATGCAGCAACACCGTTATGTACTGCTGTTGTAATTCCCCAAGCAGCGTCTGCTCGCGAAATTTCCTCTATAATGATACTAAAACCTATTGTATCGTTATGAAGTCCAGCTCCACCATATTCTTCTGGGATGCAACCTCCAAAATAGTTCATCTCTTTCATTTTTTGAAAGACTCCATCGTCCAGTTCTTGCTTTTCATCGCTCTCTCGAGCAACAGGGACAATATATTCCTCAGCAAACTGTCTCGTTATTTTTTTCAACATTTTTTGCTTTTCGGTAAGCGAAAATTCCATAAAATCACAATTAAATCTTTGTTTTTTTATTTTTAAAATATATATTATAATTTAAATTATCCTATAAGATAAATTCATCCGTAGCATAGAGGATTATTCTTACTCTCTCTACAAAAATTTACGATCGTTCTAAAAACCTTTTTAGTTTATTTTTTGGTTCTCCCGAAGAAAAAAGTTCTTGAAACGTTTCTCCTTCCATCTGAAAACCCGCCTCGTTGATATAAATTCCCATTTTTATCAACTGTTTGCTCAATGCAATGGCTCTAGCAGAATTTTCTATAATCATATTTGCAATTCCTTTTACTTTTGTCTCAAGTTCTGCCAAAGGTACAAGTTCATTTATTAAACCAATATTTAAAGCTTCTTGAGCAGTAATGATCTTTGAAGTGTATATAAGCTCTTTTGCTTTCATCGGACCGATTAAGCGGATCAGTCTTTGAGTTGCTCCAGCAGCAGGTGTCATTCCCCATTTTGTCTCAACTTGACCAAATTTTGCATTATCAGCAGCGATTATTATGTCCGCACACAACATAAGCTCAAATCCTGCTGTAAGATTCAGTCCCTTTATGGCAGCGATGACAGGCACTGGCAAATCCTCAATTTTACTAAAAATTTTCTGCAAGGTTCGAGTCATCTCTTTTGATTTAGATTCATCTAAAGTTACAAGCCATTTAATATCAAGTCCAACTGTAAAAATATCATCCATAGAAGTAGTGATTACTAATACCCGGACTTGCTTGTTATTCTTAATCTCTTTTTCAAGAATTTTATCTAATTCTTTAACAACATTAAGTTCAAATGCATTCTTTTTATTAATGTTGTTAAGATAGAGCCAATAAATCTCATTTTCTAACTTGCTTAGCCAGAATTTATAATCTACCATTATTTTATTGTTAATTTTTAATTTTGATTTACTTAAATTTTGATAATTAATGAATATTATATCCCGAAAGTTCATTAAATTCTTTTTTAAGCTGAGTACGAAAATTAGGATGTGCAATATCTATTAAACCTTTTGCTCGTTCACGAATTGTCTTTCCGCGTAAGTCAGCAATACCATATTCCGTTACTATATAATGAACATCATTACGAGTAGTGGTAATACACGACCCATCATAAAGTTTTACAACAATTCGACTAATTGTTCCAGCTTTGTTTGTAGATGGAAGAGCAATAATAGATTTACCACCCGGGGATAAACTAGATGCTCTTACAAAATCAAGTTGGCCTCCCACACCTGAAAATTGTTGGTATCCTAAAGTATCAGCGCAAATTTGCCCAAATAAATCAATTTGGAGAGCAGAATTTATTGAAATTAATTTTTCAACCTTTCCAGCATTCATAACGTTATTCGTATAATCAACTGGATACATCTCAACATCTGTATTGTTATCAACAAACTGATACAATTTTTTTGTTCCCATTAAGAAAGTGGCAGTAAATTTTCCTGGATTTAAATTGTTGTATTTGTTTGTGATGATTCCTTTCTTGTATAATTCAACAACTCCGTCAGAAAACATTTCTGAATGTATACCTAAGTCTTTCTTATCCAACAAAAATTTCAAAGCAGCATCTGGAATACCCCCAATTCCTAATTGGAGGTTTGCATTATTAGGAACCAGGGATGCAATATTACGACCTATTTTCTCTTCAATTTCAGTGATTATTGGGGGAGATAGTTCATTCAATGGTCTATCTGTTTCAACTATAAAATCAACTTCTGAATAATGAATTGAACTCCCCATTGTTCTGGGCATTTGTTTATTAACTTCAGCAATAACTAATTTTGCAGATTTTGAAGCTTGCAAAGTATAATCAACTGAAACACCGAAACTCATATCTCCGTTTCCATCGGGAGGTGATAACTGGATTAAAGCAACATCGATAGGGATAATATTGTTTCTAAAAAGTCGAGGAATTTCTGAAAAGAATACAGGAGTATAATCAGCTCTATTCTCCTTAATCGCTTTTCGGGTTCCTACACCTGCAAATAAAGAGATATGTCTAAAATTTTCCTTCATGTTGGGAAGACAATATTTGCTCTCTCCAAGCGGAACCATATGAATAATTTTTACATTTTTAAGGCGGTCTTTTTGCTTCACAAGCTCATCAACTAAAGTTGTAGGTTCTCCAGCAGCATGACCAAACACTACATAATCCTGAGATTTAATCTGTGATATAGCTTTTTCTTTAGAGGTGACTTTTTGAGAATATTCAGATCTCCAATTCTGCATTGTTAATTCTACTCTGAACTTTTAAAATAAAGATTATAGTATTAAGTATAAAAATCTTATATGATGAATGTAATTTATATTTTAAAATAATTCATCAAGGTTAAGAAATTATGAGTGAAAAACATCATTTTGAGATTTCAAAACATAAACCATACTTGTATGTTATTAAGGAAAACATTTCACTCGTTCATCCCATTTATACAAACGATCCTCTTAACATATATTTGCTTCTGGGAACTCATACTGCTCTTTTAATTGATACTGGGTGTGGACTTTTTCCTTTAAAACCGATTGTCGATGATTTAATAAAAAAAAGAAAGCTTATTGTATTCAATACGCATTATCACTGGGATCACCCCCTTGGGAATGTAGAATTTGAAAAGATTTACATTCATGAAAATGAAGTTGAACTTGTCTCAAAACCTTATGATGTTTCATATTTCAAGGATTCTCCCAATAAAGTCGTTGAAATATACAGGAAAAAAAATTTCTTAATTCCTCCAGCAAAAACAATCATACCTTTAAAAGATGGAGATAGATTTGATTTGGGTGAGCTTATAGTTGAAGTTATACATTGCCCGGGACATTCTCCCGGCTCTATATGTCTGTTAACATCCAATAGGGAACTTTTTACAAGCGATGTAGCTTATTATGGGGATCAATTTCTACCAAAAAGAGAGGAATTTCATAAAGTTCTCAATAGTCTTTCTAAGTTAATTAAGATATGTAAACAGAACAAAAAAATAGAGCTTTACCCCTCACATAGAAACTACCCATGTGACATTTCACTCTTAACTGATCTATACGAAGGAATTAAGAACATTGAAAATAATTGGCAAACTAAAGAGTCATTTGACTTCTTCCAAAGGTGGCAGATTGACGATCCCAGTGGAAAGTTCCGATACTATATTTCAAAAAATTAGGCTTTTGAATTTACCAGATCAAGCAATTTAACAATTCTTGCTTCATCTATTTCACTAAGTGTTTTAATTTTAATATGTCTCGTAAATTTACCGTTTCCTTCAAAAAGAGCTATTTCATCATCATTTAAATTAATAGTTGAAAATCCAAGATTCACATGGTTTTTTAAAGCCACGATATAGAACTTATCATTATAGTAAGGGACACCATATTTCATTCGTTCAGCAATTGAAGGATAAATGTTTAACACGATACTTCTTAATTTTTCACATATCTCTTTTTGGGGAGATTTTTGGTTTTCTATATATTCAACAACCTTGTTACTCATATGGATTATTATCATAATTTATAATTTAAAAATTGTTAAATCAGGTTTGATAATAATACTGATAAATTATAATACAAATTATCAAATAACATAAGCTATTGATTTAATAATTGAGTTTATTGAGAATAAAAATTAAGAAAGTGATAATTTAATGGCAAAAATAGCAATTATTGCTACGGATGGATTTGAGGAAGCAGAACTTATTTACCCTTATTATCGATTAAAAGAAGCTGGCCATGAAAGTGTAATAATTAGTCTTGGACGGAGACCCATTGAAGGAAAATTTGGTTATGTAATAAAGCCTACTGATAAAATTGATGAAGTGAGTGCTCATCATTACGATGGAGTTATCATACCAGGAGGTACCAAAAATCCTGATTATCTAAGGAGAAATAAACAAGTACTTGAATTCGTACACACAATCGACCAACAAAATAAGTTAGTTGGCGCGATTTGTCATGCAGGATGGGTATTGATATCTTCGAAGGTCATAAGACAGAGAAAAGCAACAAGTTATTATGCAATTAAGGACGATATGATTAATGCTGGAGCTGACTTTGAAGATTCATCAGTTGTGGTTGATGGAAACTTAATAACATCAAGGATGCCAGATGATTTACCAGATTTTATGAGAGAAGTCTTAAGATTCATACGAGGCTAGAGATTTACTTTTTAAAAACTTTTTTAGAATTTTATGTCAATCTAATAATATTAAATTTTAAACATATTATATTTCAGAGCCCTCACCTTTAAAATATCTACTAATTATAAAGAGTAATTGAAAAAATTAAATTAAAAAAAATGGTGAAAACTAAATGTATCTAACTTGTACTGGCTGTGGAAAAGAAATTGAAACACTCCCCTTGCAATGTGCACATAGCTTAAATATTAATAATGAAACGAACCAAATGGAGTGTTACATGGAAAACTGCGGAATTATATCGATTAATGAATTTATATGTGAGAGTTGTTGTTCTAAAAGAAATATTATAAAATTAAATAAAAAGATTGAGCAATTATCTTTAGAAAATGAGGAATTCAAGGAAGAATTAACATTTTTTAAAAAGAATTTAGTCCAAGCAAAGATTAATGATTCCGATTTTAACTTTTGGGTTGAGTTTGGAAATGGTGCTTACTTATTCGATAATGGAATAAAAGAAAATCCTTCGATCAGTATAACTTGCTCCCAAGAAACTATGCTTCAAATTTTTAAAGGGAGTCTTGAACCCTTCGGTGCGTTTTTGAGTGGAAATCTTAAAATTGGAGGTGATCTCCAATACGCAGTAGTTTTTTTTGACCTTTTAAAGTTAGCTTCTGAAATCACTAAAGAAATCGGAGGTGTGTAGTTTGAACAAGACATTTATATGGGGACATCGAGGGGCTGGATTCATAGGTACACAAAATACATTATCTTCTTTTCGGAATGCAGTTAATATGGGAGTTGATGGATTAAAATCTGAAGCTAAATTATCAAAGGAAGGCGAAATCGTTTTAACTTTTCAAGGAACTCTTAAAAAACATGGAGAAGATGTTCCAATCCAAGAATTGACCATAAATGAAATCAAAGAATTCAAACTCGAGAATAACGAATCAATTCCTACATTGAGAGAGGTTTTCGAAGCGCTTAAGGATTATAATATTAAGTATAATTTTGATATCACGAGACCTGAAGAGGGAATAAGAGTCATCGAAATAGCTAAAGATTATGGGATAATTGATCGAATAGAAATCGCTAAACCTTCAATACACCCTAAATCTCTCAGCGAATTCTTTACTGATATTAGAAATTTCGATAAAACCGTAACTTTAGTAAATTCTGTCTCGTTAAAATATTCTATAATAGATGAAACTAGCCTAGAAATCGAAGATATGAGAAAATTAAACATCGAAGGAATTAATGTAAATTATAATTTCGCAAATTTAGAACTTTTTAAAAAAGTGAAAGAGCTTGGGTTCAAATTTTACGTATGGGGCGTTCTTTTTAAAAGATCAATGCAAAA
>JBHLLM010000155.1:0-6865 GCA_048885575.1 Candidatus Hermodarchaeota archaeon | reverse complement strand
ACCTCTGTTCATAATATAATAAAACATGTAGAAAGATTGCCTATAGAAGAAAAAATAAGAAAAAATATGCTGTATTTTTTGAACGAATCAAATATGTTTAGGAGAACTTATAATTTTTCTACAGATTTTAAAATTCTTCGGAAAAACTTTACTTTTTTTATTTTTTCTTTACTTAGAAACGGAAATCTTCATAGAAAATTAGAATTTTATGAAATAATAAATTTCCTTGAAAATAAATTCAATGGGTTACCATTTCTCACAAAATACATAAAAACGGCAAAAAAAATCTATAATTCTTCCAAAAATTAATAAAGATTACTGACCATATTATCTGATGGCGACATTAATGACCTAAGATTAATAAAGTTAAAAAAAAATGAAAGATAAGATCTTACTTAAACCATAATAATAAGTAGTGAATTTTGATGTTATTTTTAAATTTACAAATCGATGATTTTCAAGTTCCTTCAGTAACTATATGGGTCTTAGCGTGGGTTTTTCTATTCATTGGATGCATTTCTTTATTAATATTAATTGTATATACAAAATATGGAAAGGAATTATCAATTAAACTCTCGATTATATCAATTAGTATTTCTGCTATTTTTTTAGGGTTTGCAATTCACTTCTTCCTCATTACATTTGGGATATAACTGTGTTTGTACTTTTTACAATTACACTTTTATTAATCCAATTTAGTAAAAAAGTACCTTTACTTATGAAATCCTTTCTTATAATATTAGGAAAAAAAAGATAATAAATATTTATAAAAGAAGGAGAATATGATTTTCTTAATTTAAAAATTAACATTCGTAAAAATTTAATTGGAGCTTTAAAAATGTTATTTCAGCTAGATCCTACATTAATGTTTGTTCTATGGTTGATTTTAGCTACTGTAATTGTTGCATTAATACTTTACATTGTGGTATTGCTTATAGCATCCAAAACTAAAGCTTCTGATAAAAAATTTGTTATTATTATCTTAGCTCTTATTTTTGTTTTAATAGTTCCTATAATTTTGGGAGCTATAAATCAGGTGTTAAGCGTTATCGGTAATTTAGTAGCTTTTAGTGGTTCAAATTATCTAATTAATCTAACACCAATTATTGGATTTCTAATTATATTAATATTAACTAAATTTTTTATCAGTATTCCATGGGATCAAGCAGTATGGATATCCCTATTGACATTGTTTTTCTTATTCCTTCTCTATACTATGATACAAGAGTTATATAGTTTCTTAGGATTTTGACTTTAAAATTTTAAATCTTTTTTTTTTTAAACTTCTAAAAAGAAATTAAAGCAATCTTTTTCCCCGATAAAATAAAAACTAAAAAAAGAAAATATACTTAAATTTTTTCTTTCAATTTTAACCTAGGAGCTAATCCAAGAGACATCATTTCTTGAAGTAAAAGCTTAAAAGCGTAAGAACACACTACTTTAGATATCACAGTTCCTTCTCCACATACTGGACAATATCTCTTATCTCTATTTCGATCATATACTGCCAAAAGGCCACATTTCTCACATACTAAAATTACTGTTCGATCAGATTCATCAAGGAGTCTTTCCTTCAATAATAGAGCCGATCCGTGTCCCACTAAGCAATCTCTCTCCATTTCACCAAATCGTAAACCCCCTTCTCTTGCTCTACCTTCTGTCGGCTGTCTTGTTAAAATTTGAACGGGACCTCTCGCTCTTGCGTGAAGTTTATCTGCAACAAGATGATATAGTTTCTGATAGTAAATCGGAGCACAATAAATTCCAGCTTCGTACTTTTTTCCCGTAATTCCATTATACATCACTTCTCTACCATTGAATTCGAAACCTGCCTCCACTAATTGTTCTTGAAGTTTTGTAATATCTTTCCACTCGAAAGCCGTTGCGTCCCCTAATTTACCCGTTGTGCATGCAATTTTTCCGCTAATACCTTCAAATAATTGTCCTAAAGTCATTCTTGATGGCATAGCGTGAGGGTTTACTATGATATCTGGAATAACACCATTTGAAGTAAAGGGCATATCCTCCGCGGGTTGGACGAGTCCAAGTACTCCTTTCTGACCATGTCGAGAAGAGAATTTATCTCCTAACTCTGGAATTCGTAAATCTCGAACTTTAATTTTAACCAGTTTATTTCCATCCACAGTTTCCGAGATAATCACTGTATCTACAATTCCCTTTTCGTTATGACGCATATTTTTTGAAGTCTCTCTTCTATTAGGTTGCATTAACTCAAATTCTTCGTAAGATTTAATGAATCGGGGGGGAGATGTTCGACCAATGAGAACATCACCGCCATTAACAGCTGTTTCAGGTTCGATTATTCCATCTTCTTCAGATAACAGTCTATATGATTCAGCAGATTTGAAACCCCTAACACCTCTCTCTGGAATCTCGAATTTATCTAATTCTCCTCCTGGATATTTCCTCTCTTCAGCATCGTAGGTTCTAAAGAAGTGACTTCGTGCTAAACCACGTTCTATTGAAGCTTTGTTAATTATAATCGCATCTTCAATATTATACCCTTCAAAGCTCATCATTCCGATTACGAAATTTTGACCCGCTGGTCGGCGATTGATTCCAATTATCTCCATTGGGCTTGTTTTTACTAGGGGTTGTTGAGGATAATGAAGAGTATGCCCACGTGTGTCGAGTCTTAGATGCATATTTGCAGCAAACAGTCCTAGTGCCTGTTTAACCATTCCTGCTTCGTAAGTGTTTCGCGGTGATTGATTATGCTCAGGAAACGGAATAATAGACGCACAAATACCTAGAATCGCTGCAGGCGAGATTTCTAAATGCGTGTGTTCAGCAGTGATTTCTTCTTCAAACATCGCAATAAAGGCGTTTTCTTCTTCTTCGGCATCTAGGTATTCGATAACACCTTTCTGAATTAAATCGGACCATGTGTACTTGCCTTGTTTTAGTTTTTCGATGTCCTCACTTGTGATAAGAACTTGTTTATTTTTAATTATAAATAGTGGTCTAGTTGCTCTCCCAGCATCACAGTTTATTTGAATTTCTCTTGAATCGTGATAATACCCAATGTTAACGTGTTGACCAATTTCACCCTTACGTCTTTTTTCTCGAAGCTGATTAGTGAACGGATTGTATTTTTGATGAATGCCAACTAACTTACCGTTGAGAAAGACGTTAACTTTTTCCCCCTTAACATTTTTCACTTCGTTAATAAGAATTACTCCTAGATCGATTAAAATGTTTTCAATAACTCTCTCGTCTGTGCCTACTGAGATTATAGAAGCTAATCCTAAATTCTTAACTAAACCACAATTTGGGCCTTCTGGAGTTTCTGCAGGACATATCTTGCCCCACTGAGTAGGATGTAAATCTCTTGCCTCAAAATGAGGCTGGCTCCTGCTTAAAGGAGATATAACTCTCCTTAAATGGCTCAAAGTACCTACGTGATTTGTTCTATTTAACAATTGACTGACACCTGCTTTGCCACCAACCCAATTACCAGTTGCTAATGCGTGTCTTATCCTTTCAGTTATTACATCTGCCCTCACAGCAGTTTTAATATTAGGAGCTCTTCCTCTAACAGCGGTACGTTCTAGTTGGTACTTTATGTCTTTTACAAGATTTAAAAAGGCAACTCTGAAAAGGGATGTAAATAATTCACCAGCTAATTTTAATCTTTTATTCGCATAATGATCTTTATCATCAGGCTCACGAAATCCTAAAGCAAGTTCCATAACCTTTTGAGCCATCTGTCCCAAATAATAAGCTTTTTTAATGCGATCTTCCTCCGCATTTCCGACGTGGGGTAATAAGTATCGATCTAAAACTTGAAGTGCTCTCCTAATACGATAATCTTTTGTTTGTCCGATTGCCACCCTCTTTCCTATATAATCTAAAGAATTTTGTTGTGATTTCTCTGGATCCTTTAAAACTTGGATTTCAGAAGCAACATCAATGACAGGGATTAACTCTTTTTGAATATCATCATTTTCGGATATAGCTTCAAAGATTTCTCTATCAGAATGTAATCCTAAGGCACGCATTAAGATTGCTAATGGTATTTTGCCAGGAACAGAAGGAAAAGATACTCTTAAGTTTCCGTCTTTCTTTCTTTCTATTGTAACTGGTGCTCGAAAACCGCTCCTCGTAGAAAATACCTTTGCTTGGTGCGTTGCGCTGGAACTTCGACTCGCTTCTTCGGCTAAAATTCTATTAGGAGCTAAGTCTTCTTGTGTTACTAACACGCGTTCTGTTCCATTTATTATAAAGTATCCACCTGGGTCTAGTGGGTCTTCCCCTCTATTAATTAATTCTTGTTCAGATAAACTTTCCAAAGGGCAACGGCAACTTTTCAACATAATAGGTATTTTACCAATATAAATGTCGAGTGTTTCCTCCGCTTCTTCCCTTTGTGTTCGTTCATCAATAGTTATTGGGGTCATTTCTAGGGTAATATCCGCAGCATAACTTAATTCTCGTATCCTAGCTTCAATGGGTGTAATCTCCATTGTAGCTCCATCTGCTTCTCTAACCTTTGGAACTCCAACTTTAATTTTGCCAAAATTAATTTTGAACCCGGGAATATCAGGTATTACCTCACCAGACTCATCAACTATGCTTTGCATCTCTTCTTCTATAAAATTATTATAAGAATCAAGATGTTGCCTTACTAATCCTTTTTCATCAAATAAGCTTTTTAACACAACCCATTTATTGTTATTAGATAATCTTTCAGAACTCAATTTTAATTAACCTACTGGAATATTAGTTTTTAATAAAAGAGATTTACTATACTTTTTCTTTTTTTACGTAACGATAATAATCTATATTTTTTACAGTCGTATGGGATTCCCGAACAATTTTTACAATATCTCCCTCTTTTGCGCCAATTGCTATTGAAACCGGGTCCTTTTCAGACATTTGAGGTAAATCGGAAATATTAATTTGGTATTTTTCTAACAAATTTAGTGATTCTTCTTTTGTTAGAAGGTAATGTTTGGGGACTAGTTCATGAAGTAGAACATCTATTTTCCTTTTCTTAGTCAAAAAAAAAAAAACCTCTTTCCTCGCTAATTATTTCAAAAAATATTCGATTTCTAAAAAATTTTACCTTTTTTATATACAATCTCTTTAGTTTTTCTTGTAAGAAAAAAGAGAATTGATAATGAATTCAATAATATCTCCTATAATCTATTTAGAATGATTTCAAATAGAAAATCCAATAACCAGATCTCTTAAAAGTCACCTCAATTATTTCAAACAATCCTGAAAGGTGTTTATTCAAGTAATTATGTATAAATTCTGCTCCCATTTTTTTTTTCATGACAAATTGAAAGAACCCCTTGGATTTTAAGTAACGAGGTACATCTTCACACAAAGTAAGAAATTCTTGCCTACCATTACGTAATGGGGGATTCATATATATCCCATCAAATTTGATGCTTTTATTCTCAAAAGGTTTAAAATAACTTCCTTCTAAAACTATTGATTTACCCGATCTCTCTGTTAAATTATATTTTATATTTTCTCTCGTACACCAAAGCGCTCTTTTATTAGTATCAGTTAAGTATACGGTGCTTTTAGGCCTTAATTGTGCTAATACAATCCCAATCACTCCATATCCACATCCTAGATCAAGTAAAACGCTCTCTTCTTCTGGAATTTTCATGTGTTCTATAAAAACTTTCGTTCCTAAATCTATTTGTTTAAAAGAGAATACTCCTGTAACTGTTTTAAAAAGATATAGCTGGTGTCTTAGACTTTCAGAAACGGAAAATACTTTTAGCCTAACATCAGGAAATTGACTTGAATAATGTTGCTTCTTTTTATCCATATTTAACGAATTTCTTCTTTTTTATTTTTAATTTCGTTCCATCTGGGATATATTCCTCGTTCCATAAACACCTTATTAGTTTTAGCTACAATACCCGATTTCGCTTTGTAAATCTTCATTGCATCCATTTTTGCGGTACCAAAACCAATTAATTCCTTTTTGAGTGTCATATATACAACTTGTAAATTTAATTTAATTCTTGCATCAATAAAACAAACTCCCGCAGAAGCTAAGTCGGCACCATGGCATAACGCATCAACTGCAGTATCTCTCACATAAATTTTAGGCAAGTGGGAAACGATTTTTTCCATTGGTGAAATAATTTTTCTTAAATAAAACTCCTCACCCTCATCTTTATAGAGAGAATAAGAATCTTTTAAATTTTGAAGACTGATTAAACTCTCATCTTCTTTGAAATGCCCGACTCTCGTTCTCCTTAGTTCTAACATATGAGCTCCCGAACATAATGCTTCCCCTATATCAAAGCATAATTTTCGAATGTAAGTTCCTGCTTCACATCCAACTTTAAATAATATATGATTCTTGTCTACATCAAGCACACTAGCGTAATATATCTCCCTGATTCTTAATCTTCTTACTACTGACGATTTTATAGGAGGCGTTTGATAGATCTTGCCTGTGAATATTTTAAAAGCTTTTTCTATTTTTTTCTGCATTACAGGTTCGTGTAAATACATAACTCCAACATATTCTTTACCGGCATCTAATAAAGCAGACAAAACTCTAGTAGCTTTACCAAGAGCGCAAGGCAATATTCCCGTTACCTTTGGATCTAATGTCCCTCCATGTCCTGCGTTATCAATTTCTAAAATTTTGCGTGCCCAAGAAACTACTTCGTGACTCGTTGGGCCACTAGGTTTATCTAAGTTTATAACTCCATATTTTAAGAGTTGCTCTATGGTTCTATTAGTAGGATCGCACCCAAATTCTGTATTTGTAGTATCTTGAGACTTTACTATTAACTGTTCTGATTCGTCAGATGGTAATTTGTATTCTGAATTGTGCATTGAATTTAATTTAAAAAGGTTTTTA
>JBHLLM010000154.1:0-6869 GCA_048885575.1 Candidatus Hermodarchaeota archaeon | reverse complement strand
TGCAATAATTTTAAGTTGGTTAAGCGTTCGTATATACTTTCGAAAGCTCATTTTTACATGTGGTTCTATTGAGTATGTCTCGCTAATTATTTGATACTCTTCAAAAGCTTCGTCAACTAATGTAAACGGTTCGTCTTTATTTATTAAAGATCTTGCAATTCCAAATAACGCTAAAAGCTCTTGATCGTTAAGTTGATCAACGATTTCTGCTCTAAATGTGGGATATACATCATTTGAAGCTTCCCTAATAATATCCGCATTTATACGATCTAAACCCTCTCTATCAGCATATAACCCGCTTTTTCTTAAAATTTCGATTCCATGGCGCATATCTTGATGATCAGCAACAATCTGGCTAACCATATCTAAAATATCATCGTCAAGAACGTATTCTTTTAAAGCAAGTTCGGCTCTATATTCGAGTATCTGTTTTGATTCTTCGTAATTATAAGGTTTAAGTTTAATTTTCTCGTTTAATCTACTTAAAATTCGTTCAGTTTCAATTCTCATCCAATCTTTGTTTCTGGAGATTAGTATTATTGAGAGTTTTGCGTTTTGATGGCCATATGTTTCAGCAATATCTAAAAAAGCTAGTATCTCATCTGGTGTTAATAGATGAATTTCATCAATTACTAACAACATATAACTTTTTTCTCTTATTAGTTGTTTCAAAATCAGTTTGAGTGCTTCGTCATCTGAAAATCCTCTACCGCTTCCGTGCGTATGTTTAGCTAAAAGTTCCCGTATGATCTTACTCTTAGATCGAAAATTGATGCAATTATAATACTCAATAAACATGTTGACATCTTTTTCTAACGCTATATTTATGAACATTTTACCAAACCATCTTGCTGTACAAGTTTTTCCAACTCCTCCTTTACCTAAAATTAAGCAGTTAATAGAAGGTTGCTCTTCTTCTTCAAGAATCCTTCTAAAGTTATAAATTAGAGTATTTATTGTATCGTCGCGACAATATAATTTTTCGGGCACATAACTCATATCAAGCGAACTAGCTTGCTTGAAAACAGATTTTTTCATAAAAGGTTTTCTAAAATCATCCTCATCCATGATTTGCGGGCTCCTAATTGAAATTTTTAGTGATATATAAGTAATTATAGAACAAATTAAGTTTAAACTTTCTTATACTTTCAACTTTTTACTAGAATATTAATAGATAATTGCCTTAAATTGTTATTAATATTGCATAATTTAGACTTCATTTTAGTTTAAAGTTATCGTTATTTAATGGATGCATTGTAGAATAAGATTGTCTTAGCTTCGTTATATCATTCTTAGCATAGATTCGAGTTGTATTTGGAGAACTATGTCCTAAAATGTCTTGTAATTCACTGATATCCATTCCCGATCTCCTAAGATGAGTTGCCCCAGTATGCCTAAATACGTGAGGAGTTATAATTTTAGAGATTGGAAAACCACATTTTTCTTTTATTGTTTTTATATCTGCCTGAACTACACGAGGATTTAACTTTTGATTTCTAGTGTTTACCAATAAATAATCTTCAGTATCGTAAAATAATCGATTACTTAGATATTCATTAAAAAGATCTAAAGTATTATAATCAACGGGCACAATCCTTTCTTTATTTCCTTTACCCTTTAATCTTATGTAACCCTTCTTAAAATCAATATCTCTAATTTTAATATTACATAATTCACTTACTCGAGCCATAGTAGAATAAAGTAAGCGTACAATCAAATAATATCTCTGACTCTTCCTAGAGTTGAACAATTTTCGATCTTTTAACTTATTAAATATTACTTCGATATCAGAAACATTAAGAAATTTAGGGAGACTCTCTTCTAACTTTATTTTAGGAGATTTTATGGTAGTCATAGGATTTTTTGTTATAAATTCATTAAGAATTAAAAACTTAAAATAAGATCTCAAGGAAGCTATTTTTCTACTTACACCTTTTTTAGTATACCCTAGATCCTTCAGCTGTTTTAGAAAGGATCTAATTCTCTGACGCATCATTGGTGACTCAAGAGCTAAATCTCCTATAAGGCTGATAAATTTTTCAAGATCATATCGATATGCTTTAATCGTCGAAGACGCACATCCCTCTTCTACTTCCTTAGAAATTAAGAAATCGTTGATAAAATCTGAAACCTTATATTCAACCATAATAAAAAAAATAACATCGTGATATTACATAATAGATTGTAATATGCAGGTAATATGAGAAGAATTTCTCTATCAGATATTAGATTTATTTTGGACTAGATCTAATTCGTTCCTTCTCCATACCAACCTTGTTTTATGAAAAGATACGCATTCATAGCTGCTGTGGTCGCTTCACCAGTAGCAGTAGTTACTTGTCGTATTCCACCAGTTACATCTCCTGCTGCATAAATACCTTGAAAATTTGTTTCTTGATTTCTATTAACTTTAATGTAATTATCCTCATCAAGTTCAATGCCAGCCTCTCTCGCTAAATCACTCTGAGGCTCAACTCCTATCGCAATGAAAAGAGCATTTACATTTATTACTGAGATCTCACCAGTTTCAATATTTCGAACTTTTAACTCGCCCAATTTGTCATCTTTAACGATTGCTTCTTCAATAGTACAATTATACATTGGTACAACATTGGATAATGAATCCACTTCATCTACAATACATGCTTCAGCCCGTAAACAATGGCGTCTATGAATAAGATAAACTTTTTTTGCAATACCTGAGAGATATATCACTTCTAGACCAGCAGCATTACTCCCACCTACCGCAGCAACCATTTGATCTCTAAATAATGGTCCGTCACAAGTAGCACAATAAGATATTCCGTTTCCTACTAATTCAAATTCATTAGGTAATCCAAGAGAAAGATGCTTCGAACCAGTGGCAATAATAATGGCTTTTGCTTTGGTTTCAACTTTACCCGTAGTTACACTCAGTTCTTTTGGATTGATTGCTGAAATTCTATTGTAAAAAAAGGTCGTTCCGTATTTTTCAGCTTGTTTCCTCATTTTTTCTGTTAATTCAAGACCACCGATGGTCTCAAATCCGGGATAATTTTCAATTTTGGGGGCTGTTCCCGCTAAACCACCAAATGCTTTGCCTTCATAAAGAGCAGTCTTTAAACCCATTCTACCTCCATAAATTGCTGCTGTTAATCCTGCAGGTCCTCCACCAATTATTATTAAGTCAAATTCGTTTTTCTCACTCAAATTTAATCTCCATTAATTTGTATCTTTATTCAAATTAATAGATAATAATCTTGTAAAAGTTAAAATTTTTTTGAAAAATTTGTTCTGATTAAATAATCTCTATTGTCTTAATACTTCTTTAATTGACGAAGATGTTTGCAGGCATTTATTCCAGCTCGTGCCCCTTCTGCTACAGCAAAAATTACTTGAAAAAGCCCCCCCGTACAATCTCCAGCAGCATATATTCCGTTAATATTTGTTTTTTGTTCGTGATCCACTTTGATATTTCGCATATCGTCTAATTCAACCCCCGCTTTTTTGAATATTGAATTGGAGGATATATGTGATAAAATAAACAAGCAACTTAATTCAAATTCTGTAATATTCTGAGTCTCTCCAGATTCAACTTCAGTCGATTTACATAAGATCTTTTGAATTCTACCCTCCGAATCGGGAACTGCTTCAATTACCTCCATCTTCTCAATGACTTCAATTCCAGTTTCTTTAACTTCACTAACCTTATTAGGTAGTTCTTCAATTCCTACCTTAGTGATGACATGCACTTCACATCCCATCTGATCTAGTATTAAGGCGTCTTCCATCACTTCTTCGTCATTTCCATATAAAAATACTACTTTATCTTTATATAACGGTCCATCGTATAATGCACTGTAGGAAACTCCATATCCAACTAAACCGTCTTCCCCTTTTATGACTTCTTTTCGTTCCCCCGTACCTGTCGCAATAATAACAACATCAGCGGTGATGTTTGCCGTTCTTGTGGAAATCACATTCTTTCCCATACCCAACATTAACGCAATAACGTCTCCGTTAATGATTTTGACGCTTTCATAACTTTCAGCATGTTTTTTAAATTTTTCAAGGAGTACTAAGCCAGCAATATCTATTTCTCCTAACCAATTTTGAATTGCTTTTGACTTTGCTAAAGAAGAGGATTCCTTTCCTTCTAATATTATCGTGTCTCGATTCGCTCTACCACAATAAACAGCAGCACTCAGTCCCGCTGGTCCAGCTCCCAATATTAAAACTTCACACTTATACTCTTGTAATTCCATAGGTTAAAACCTTAAACCTTTTCTTTAAGAAAATAAGGTGGTTATAATTATAGTAATAGTATCTAAATTAAAAACAATTTTAAAATAATAGACCTTCAATTTAAATTGATTAAACCTAATTATATGAGAAAATTATATGAGATAAATCGAATATTTATTATTGATTCTAAATTAAGAATAATCAAATATCCTAAGTTAAAACTACTAAATTTTAAGTATTTTTATAATTAAATTCAATCGGGGAGAATTAATATAAATGAGCGACTTAGAACAAAGAATAGAAATTAAGAAAGAAGAACCGAAATATAATATAGCTGAACCTCACCATTTATCTAAAAGATCTAAATGGTTAAGGGATTATTACTTTAAGGGAGTTAATAGAGAGTGGAATAATGAATACATGGCTTTTACCACTGATACAGATTGGGATATAATTTGGTGCGAATCCGATTATTATGTCACACCGGAGATTTATTTTTACATAGGAAATAAAGGTAAGGGCGTTTTTGAAGGGTGTTTAAGATCGGTAGCTATTCCAGTCTCCTTACCTGAAGGTTTCTGGGAATTATCTTTACCAGAGCGTCGGATTACGTTTTTAAAAACTGTAATGCTTGATTACGTACCCCACGAGATCATCTCTGAGAACGATCTAATTGCGGGTGGTAGGTTTAATACTCAATTAAGTGACTGTTTAACAGAAGAAGAAACCAAGAAATATTGGAAAGAAAATTTGAGAATTAGACACAAGTTTTACAAATATCATAAAACTGGTTTTGGAAACACAGGGGCAACAGGAGGACATCTTATTCCGGACCACGAAACAATAATTTCAAAAGGATTCAAGTATCTACATGAAAAAATAAAAACTCAATACG
The DNA here is from genome assembly GCA_048885575.1 of Candidatus Hermodarchaeota archaeon. GTDB lineage: Archaea > Asgardarchaeota > Lokiarchaeia > Sigyniarchaeales > SOKP01 > SOKP01. The sequence goes on along the minus strand of JBHLLM010000154.1, from coordinate 1,750 downwards.
AACAATTGTCAGAAAAAGAAGCAAGTGGTCCTAAAGGACAAGAATTGAGAGCAATGTTAGAAGCATCAACGCTACCAAGAAAATTCGCTAAAAAGTATGCTGATGAATGTCGAAGACTTAAAGAAACAGCATCTTCGCCTGAAAGAGAAGAAGAACTAGAACAGATGGCTGAAAACCTCGAAAGAGTTCCATGGGAGCCTGCTGAGACTTTTTGGCAAGGACTTCAAGCAATATGGATAACTCACATGCTTATTATGGCAGAAGAATGTTATCCTGGTCCGGGTACATCGTTTGGTAGAACTGATCAACATCTTTGGGATTTGTATAAAAAAGATGTGATTAACGAAAAAAATATTTCGAAAGAATTTGCGAAAGATCTTCTAGGATGCTTCTGGTTTCATTGTAATACCGCCTACGATGCGCAAATCAAAGTAGGAAAACAAGGTATTACTTCAGCTTTCGGACAATTGATGACTCTTAGTGGATGTGGACCCAACGGCGAAGATCTGACGAACGAATTAACATTTACTATTTTAGAAGTCGTTGACGAATGGTCTCCTATCTTAGAACCAAAACCAAATGTGAGACTTCATAGAAATTCCCCTGAAAAATTATTAAATATTATTATTGATATGATCTCTCGATCGCAAGGAGCACCATTTCTTATAAATTTCGACGAGAGAAGTATTGCGGGTATGATCGCAGAAGGTATCCCCCCCGAAGACGCATGGGATTACGCTTGCGTTGGGTGTTTGGAAAATACAATGCAAGGAAACGATAGATCAGGAACTGTTAATTGTAACCCAAATTTAACAAAAAGTATTGAATTAACTCTTTGGAACGGTAAAAATATGCCCGGTAATGATGTTGCAACTAAAAAAAGCGAACAAATTGGTCCAAAAACGGGGGATTCTGAAACATTTAAAGCTTGGGAAGAATTTTGGAATGCCTGGAAAAGACAAGTAGAATTTCTCATTAGATATACTGTAGAGATATACAACTTAACGGAATCTCTTAGAGCAAAATATTTACCTACTCCATATTTATCGACTTTAATACGAGGTTGCATCGAAAAAGGATTAGATATTAGATGTGGTGGCCCTGAGTTAAGATTTATAACGGTTGAGGGCGTGGGTTTTGCTACTACAGTTGATTCTTTATTAGCGATTAAAAAATTTGTATACGAAGATAAGAAATACACTATAGCTCAAATTAAAGAAGCGTTGATCAACGATTTTGAAGGAGAGGAATATGCTGTAATTCAAACAATACTAAAAAATAGAGCACCTAAGTATGGAAATGATGTTGATGACGCTGATGAGTTAGCTCGAAAGGTAATGAAAGTATGGGCTGACGAAACATGGAAATACAAAACTCCCACTGACTTTCAATTTCGACCAGGCATGTTATCATGGAATTATTGGGCAGGAGCTGATGCTAGTCTCACAATCGCTACTCCTAATGGTCGAAAAATGGGGACTTTTCTCTCAAACGCAATTTGTCCCACAAGTGGAGCAGATCTTAAAGGTCCTACGGCAGTAACAAATTCTGTAGGTATTGCCCTAGGAGGAAAAACAGAAACTGGTGATTATATTAATTATTTACCTAACGGAGCAAGCCATACGATTACATTTAACCCAGCGATTCTTAAGAATCCTGAACATAAAGAAAAGTTCAAATCATATCTACGCGGATATATTGAAAATGGAGGAACTTGCTTACAAGTAAATATGCTTGATGTAAATATGTT
>JBHLLM010000153.1:0-6941 GCA_048885575.1 Candidatus Hermodarchaeota archaeon | reverse complement strand
TATTATCAGATGAGCAGCGAGGATTAAAGTGACATCCGGAAGGAGGGTTGATTGGACTTGGGACTTCTCCCTCTAATATAAATTTAATTTCTTGACTATAGGGATCGATTTCGGAACGGGACTTCAGAAGAGCCTTCGTGTATGGATGCGAGGGATTATTAAAGATCTGATCAACACTCCCTGTTTCAACAATTCGGCCAAGATACATGACAGCTACTCGATCCGCAATGTGATTTACTACAGAAAGGTTATGAGTTATAAATAAAAATCCATAATGGTATTTTTTCTGTAAAACTTTTAAGAGATTAAGAATTTGAGCTTGAACAGACACATCAAGAGCCGAAGTAGGCTCATCAAGAATTATTAGTTCAGGGTTGCTCGCTAAAGCCCTAGCAATGATTATACGCTGCTTTTGACCTCCTGAAAATTCATGAGGATATCGATCTAGGTGTTCTACATTTAATGAAACTTTCTCTAATAAGTCTAAAACAGCGTTTCTTAATTCTTCTTTTTTCGTCATTCCCATCAGATTTTTAAGAGGCTCCGCAACAATATCTACGACTTTCATACGTGGATTTAAGGATGCATCTGGATCCTGAAAAACAATTTGAATTTTTTGACGCAAGTATGGAGAATATGGAGTGAGAATAGGTTTATCGTTAAATAATATTTCACCATCCTCTTTTTTAACTAATCCTAATATGCAATTCGCGACTGTTGTTTTACCACATCCACTTTCACCAACCAAACCTAATGTCTCTCCTGTTTTTATCTTGAACGATATTCCGTCAACAGCTTTAACCGCCCCTATCTGCTTCTTAAAAGCACCTTTTGTTATTATATAATATACTTTAAGGTCGTCAACCTTAAGTAAATCTTCATCTTCCTCTAATTCAGTCAATTCTCGAAGTTTCTCTATGGGAATTCTTTTTAGAGAAATATATTTAAGGATCGAACTTATTACGACTGTAAAAATTACAGCAAAAAGAAAAGAATTTGGTAGAAAAAAACTCGCTACTGAGCTTAAAATTGAAGCCGTTAAGATAAGTTTTGCTTTATTTTCTAGTAGCTGCGAACGAGATAGTGATATTATATTGATGATAAAAAAAGAAATTACAATACTGACTAACATTATTCTTAAGAAAAATTCAATTAAAAGCCTAACATATAACACTATTATAATGGATATAAAAAACTCTTCAAAAGAAGGATTAGACAGATAAAAAACAGGTATAATAACCACAAATAAAATAACATAAATAATATCTGATATGTAGCGCCAATCTAATAAAACAATTAATCTCGATTTTTCTTTCTTTCGTACAATTATTCTATAGTCTTTTGCAAATAACCCTGCTATAAGCGTTATAATAGGAGAAAAAAATAGAAGCTGGCCGCTTATAGGTAAAGTCTCCTCAGCACGAACTAAGATACCGCTTAATAAGATAAAGAATAGGGTAGTGAGTGCTAAAAAAATTATTATACTCTTACTACTACTAGATATTTTAATTTTCCCCTTATTTATGATGCGTCTAAATAACACAACTGGAATCGTTGCTTGCGAAAAAAGTGCGTAAGCAATAAAAAGTACCGATAGATATACTCCTACGAGATTAGTTTGTTCTAAAATGGAACTAGTTAAAGACATTAATCCCGCAGACGTTCCAACAATTGTAAAAACTAATCCTAACCCACTAACTGCCAAAACTATCCAGTTAATTCTATCTTTTACTGAATCGTTCATGTTCTGTTCACCATTGTCACTTAAACAATTTTAAGCTGAAACTACCTCATCTTTTTTATTATAATCAGGATCGTAAAGATGGCACGCAACATAATAATTGGATGCAACTTCTATGTTTTTTGGAATAATAGAATCGCATGGTTTAAATCTATATTTACATCGGGGATGAAATCGGCATCCCGAGGGAGGATAAATTAAGTTTGGAACGGTGCCAGGAATTGTTTCTAACATTTCTTGTTTTTTTCCCACAATCGGAATCGATGCAATTAGTCCCCTTGTGTATGGATGAAAAGCTTTAGTTAATAATGTTTCCCTTTTTCCGTATTCAACTATTCTACCACTATACATGATCGCAATCGTGTCACACATTTTTGAAATTATTCCTAAATCATGTGTTATAAATAAAATAGATGTATTGTACTGTTTTAAAAGATCTTTCAATAATTTTAGTATTTGATTTTGTACAGTAACGTCTAAGGCAGTAGTTGGTTCATCTGCAATAAGAAGTTTGGGACTACAAACAAGAGCCATGGCAATTTGAACTCTTTGTCGCATTCCACCGCTTAATTCGTGAGGATATCTATCAATTATTAGTTCTGGATTAGGTATTTTTAAACTTCTTAAGAGTTCAATAGTCCAATCGCGGGCGACGCTATATACGCTTTTATTACCATCTTTCACTGCTTCAAGTAGCAGTTCTTCTTCTTTATGTAAAAGGTATACTTCAGTAATTTGTTTCCCTACCCTATAAACAGGATTAAGAGAATTCAGAGGATCTTGAAAGATCATGGTTATCTCATTTCCTCTATAAGGTAGCACTTCATTTTCAGACGATTTTAAAAGGTCAACATTCCCAAATTTGACTGATCCCCTTTCTATTTCACCAGGAGATCGAATTAATTGAAGAATAGATAAAGCAGTTACTGATTTTCCACATCCAGTTTCTCCTACAAGCCCCAATACTTCACCTTCGTGTATGTCAAATGCTACATCTTCCACCGCATGTACAACTCCCTCTTCAGTATAAAATTTTGTCGTAAGGTCTTGGACACTTAAGATTACATTTTTTGCGCTTAAATCAGTGCTTTCGACAAATTCTCGCCCCCTTTTCTGGAGTTCCTCTACCTTTTTTTCGCTTTCTTTAATCGAATCTGGTAAAAATTTGATCTTGAGGGAAAGGAAAAAGGTTGCGATATAGATGATTGAAACAACTAATATCAATATTCTAATATCCTGTGAGTAAATATTAATCCCAATTAATCTTGACAGATACAGCTCAACTATGATCAACTGGATTGCCCAAATTCCGAATGAAATAACTCCTCCTACGACCATCGATTTAAATAATACTTCTTTAGGAAGCCGTTTTTCAATTGAAATAATCTTATTTATCAAATAGATAATACTTGTGATAATCACAATTAGAAAAAAAGCCCATTCAAACCCTAGTAAAAAGAGATCGTAGAGGGGAGTAAGAGGATCCGGGGGGATATAATATCCTAAAGGGATATTCAAAAAAGTAATTGAAAGAAAAATGAAAGCAGCAATCCACGATGCAATTATGACAAAAATAGAACCTCTAAAATAATTTTTATTAAATAGTGATCTTACATTTTTTCCTATTTTTGTGATTTTTTTAACCAGTAATTTGAAAAATAGAAAGAAAATGCTCATCGTAAGAGCAAAGAATAACATAGGCTGATTTAGAGAGCCAAATATTGGTATAATATAACCTAAAAAACCAAAAGAAATCCTAAGAGCTAAACTTATCCCAAAGGCTATCAAAAGACTGAGATAAAAGCTTATCTTTTGCCTTTTTTTTACACTTTCAGATGTTTCAAGAAAGAGTCTATTAAGTATTTTAATTATAAAAAATACAAATACAAGGGAGATAAGAGCCTCAGCAATAATATCTCTCAAATCAATGTAATAACGAGACTGAAATAGAAAATTAATCATTTTGAATTCACTCTATCTACTATTTTACTCTTTTATATAATCGAGGATCTAATGCATCCCTTAAGCCATCGCCAACTAGCATAAATCCTAATACAGCAATTAAAATGAAAACTCCAGGCCAAATAGCTACATTTAAAACGTTCCAAAGTCTCGCAATATTGATATCAGTTCCCCAATCTGGAATGGTTTGATCACCAAACCCAAGAAAGGCAATAGACGTGAAACCTAAAATTGCGCCACCCACTCCTCCAAAAAAAACAATAAATAACGGAGAAATAGCATTAGGAAGAATGTGTATAAACATTACTTTCAATTTCTTCGCTCCTCCTGTTATTGCAGCACTTACATATAACTCTTGTTTTACTTGAAGAACCACTGCTCGCATAAACCTCGCAAGACCTGGTATCGAAAGCGATCCAAACACAAATAGAATAAAAAAAATATTTTGAGTACCCAACTGAGTAAAAATAATCACTATTAATACGATTGGAAATACCATTATAATGTCAGCTATGCGCATTATAATCGAATCAACTCTTCCTCCAAAATATCCCGAAATAGTACCAACTATTAATCCCCCTAATATTCCAAGTGAAATTGATACTATTCCAAAAGTTAAGGCTGTCCTACTACCCCAGATTAACCTTGCTAAAAGATCATACCCATATATTGTTGTACCTAACGGATGTTCAGGGGAAGGTGGAGCAAATGCAGGGAAACCTGCCGCCATAGATAAGTAGGGATTAGTAATAAGTCTTAATGGATAAGGCGTAAGCCAGGGAGAAAAAACTGCACAGAAAGCAATAAATAAAATCATAAAGATGCCTATAATTGTTAAAGGAGTGAGAACTCTACGAAATAACTTTCTTTTCGATTTTGTTTTACCTAGTTTGTATTCAATTTCAGTTAATTCTGGATCCCGCCAGCCAGGGATTAAAAAAAATTTTATATACCGAGTTATTGATTTTTTCCGTTCTATTACTTTTTCGCCTTTATCTAAGATTACTTGATTCATTTAATTCACCTTCCTATTTATAAGCTATCCTTGGATCTATAATTGTATACATTATATCTGCAACTAAGTTCCCAACAAGTATTATAAGTACGGAAAATACTAAGAATCCGTTAATTACTACATAATCTCCTGAAACAATTGCTGTATAAGTATAGTATCCCATTCCCGTATAGTTAAATACCATTTCAAGTAATAAAGCTCCTGTTAACAATGCAGCAGTATTTCCTACAATGACGGTTGTGGTCGGGATTAACGCATTCCTTAAAGCATGCTTATTGATAACCTCTTTTTCTAGCACTCCTTTAGCCCGAGCTGTTCTAATATAATCTTTTTCCATAATTTCTAACATTGAAGCTCTAGTTTGTCTCGTTATCCCAGATAACGATACGAATGTCAGACAAATTACGGGGAGAATCAAATGTAGAATTGTGTCTTGTAAGAGTACTTGATCGTTGAATATAATGCTATCAATCAATCGAAAACCAGTACTAAACGGCCAATTAGGTTTGGGATATCGAATAGTTGGAGAATTGGGGCTCATAACTTCAAGGTCGAAACTTTGCCCAACAAAATTTTGTAACATTAAACCGATATAAAATAATGGAAGTCCAGCTCCAAGCATCCAAACAAATCGGAGGATATTGTCCGTTGATTTATTTCTGTGTTTCGCAGAGATAACTCCAAGTTTTACTGCAATGATTGGAATAACGATTATGGGTATTATCACTAATTCAATGGTCTTTGGGTATACCTTTCCTATAAAAGTAAGAACTGGCATACCTTCAGCAACTATGTAAGATGTACCCCAATCACCTGTAAAGAAAGTTGCGAAATATTTGCCTAATTTGACGTACCATGGATCGTACCACCCAATTCTTTGCCTTTCCCTTTCGAGATCTTCAAAGTCTATTGGCCAGCCCAGTTTATTCAAGACGGGATCAGCAGCCATCAGTTGTGTTAAAACAAATGTAGCACTTAATGTTAGTAAAAGCACTGGAATCATAAATAGAATTCGCTTGAGGATATATTTTAGCATAGTTTGACTTTTTTTTACCATGAGTTCTTACCTATTAAAGCAATTATTATTAGCATAACAAAATGTATATTTTTATAACCAATTAAAACAAAACTATATATATTAGATTATCAAACATAATATATATACTTTTAAAATTTACCAAAAACCTCTCTTAAAAAAAATCTAAATGTGAAAAAAATGAGAAAGAATAAGTTAACGCCGATTTTCATGATTCTTTTGATATTCCTAAGTATACCGATCGGTTATATCGCGGCACAACCTAAAACATCCCAAGCTCCATCAACTAATTTCGTTATTGGAATTGGATTAGGAACAACGAGTTGGGATCCTTCAGCGTACGGTGGTGGTGTCCAAGAATATTATCTGACTGGATGCCTCGAGTCATTAATGTGGTGGCGCGAGAAAGATGACACATTGCACCCCCTTCTGGCAACCAATTGGACTATCTATGAGAGAGCTCCCGAGACGGGTCCCTGGGAAAATTATTCCGGTGGAGTTAAAGCAATCGCTTTTTCATTACGTCAAGGAGTGAAGTTTCATGATGGTTCTGATTTTAATGCTACAGTCGTAGAATGGAATATTAACCGTTCTCGCGTAGTCAGTGGAAACGAAACAGGAGAAAATACCTATAACGTAAATTATGGTGCTTGGTACGATGTTACTGAATGGCAAGATTATTATACTCCAAATTGGAATTTAAGTTGGGGAATAGGTATGCCCAATGTTTTTGGGATGGATAATTTAATTCCAATTGTTAATAAAACAGAAATAATTAATCCTTATCTCATCAACATAACCCTAAATCCCTGGAGTTTTTCAAGTAATTACTTGGATGCATCTAATCCTGGTATGACGCCAATGCTCTCTATGGCATCTTATGCTGAGGACTATTCCGGTCAGGTTTTTCCGTTACTTAATGAAGACCCTCTTCCTCCGGGTTATCCCGGACATCTTATAGGTACTGGTCCTTATACATTTGACTATATTGACGAAACAGTTACCCAGACGGGCCGTATGCTTAAATTTAACGATTACTGGAATAGAACTGCACTTGAGGCTGCGGGATGGTATACTCTCGAGGAGATTAATGTGCGTCATTTTGCAGATATGAATGTCCGTACTACAGCGTTATTAAACGGAGAAGTGGATTGGATTAGTGATCAGAGACAGATTCCCATAACAGA
>JBHLLM010000152.1:0-6946 GCA_048885575.1 Candidatus Hermodarchaeota archaeon | reverse complement strand
TATTACAGAAAAGCAATTGATCTCGATCCTAATAACGCTGAATTATGGTTTGATTTAGGAGATGTTGCTTATGAAAAAAATGACTACGAAATGGCAATTGAATCCTATAAAAAAGCAATATATATTGACCCTACCTTTATTGAAGCTTGGAATAACTTAGGGCTTTCTTATACTTTTAAAGAAGATTATAAAGAATCGATAAAATGCTATGAAGAAGCTTTAAAACTCCAGGAAGAAGATACAGTATTATATGAAAATTTAGCATTCAGTTATAGCGCGCTAAATGATTACGATAATGCTATCTTCTATTATCAAAAAACTCTTAAGATTGAACCAGATAATATTAATGCTCTTAAAAAATTAGGAAAAATATATTGCGATGTAAAGAATAATTACGAAGAAGCCTTAAATCAATTTGATAAAATTATCTCTCTTGATCCATCGGATGTAGATTTTTGGGAATTTGCAGCTCTTTGTCACAAGAAATTAGGAAATTCTGACAAAGCTAAAAAATGGATTGAGTTAGGAGCCAGATTAAAAGCAAATGATATTTAATGAGTCTTAGCTTAAGGTTAACATATGAATTCTTTTAATGCTGATTTACATATTCATTCACCTCATTCTATTGCAGTATCTAAAAATTTAAATCTAGATACAATGGTTGAAACATGTAAGAAAAAAGGACTTCACATCCTTGGAACTGGAGATGTGTTGCAACCTGATTGGTTAAAATACCTAGAAAGAAACCTGATAAAGGATAACGACGGAGCACTCTCTTATAAAGGAATTTACTTTATTTTACAAACTGAAATTGAAGATCAAGAGAGTGTTCATGAAGTAGTTTTTTTTCCTGATTTTTCTACAGTAAAAGATGTTCAAAAAAAAATTAAACCTTATTCAAAAAATATATTAGACGAGTGGGGTGGGCGTCCAAGAGTAAATTTACCTCCTGCTGAACTAGTAGATATAATTACTGATTTTGGAGCAATTATTGGGCCCGCACACGCTTTTACTCCGTTTAAGGCAATATTTCGCCAAAATAAATATAAAACTCTTGAAGATTGTTATCAAGATGCAACAAAAAAAGTAAATTTTTTAGAGTTAGGATTATCTGCTAATACAGATTTAGCAGATAGATTAGATTGTCTTAAGCAGATTACTTTTCTGAGTAATAGTGATGCTCATTCTGAAAGTCCTAGATCGTTAGGAAGAGAATTTAATAAACTTCAAATGGATAACCCCTCTTTTGAAGAATTAGTTTTAGCAATTGAAGGAAAAGATCAACATAAAGTTGATTTAAATGTAGGCCTTCATCCAAAGTTGGGTAAATATTATAATATGTTCTGCAATAAATGTAGAAGAAGAATATTGTTCAAAAAGACAGAAAAGCAAGTAAATTCTATATTTAATCAATACGCAATTTCAGACGATTTCATCAAAATTCTTGTTAGTGATCCTAATAAAGCTAAAATGGGTTATATCGATAATGTTACAAAAGAAAGAGTAACCTGTCCAGCTTGTAAGGAGAAATTCAACAAAAACATTAAGATTAAGCTGGGGGTAAGTGAGAGAATTGAGGTGATTTCTACTTCCCCAGTGCCAATTCACCCAAAGCATAGACCGCCATATATAAATGCTGTGCCATTAATAGATATTATTCGTTCTGTTAAAAACATTAAAAGCGCTTCAAGTGTCATTGTATTGAACTATTACTATAAAATAATAGAAAAATTAGGTCCAGAATTTGATATTATAATAGAAGTTCCTATTGAAGAAATCAAAAAATTTGACGAAGGAGTCGGAAATGTTATAGAAGCAATAAGAGATAACAAAATCAAATATACTCCCGGTGGCGGTGGAATTTACGGACAGATTCAACTTAGTATTTAATTATTCTAAGGCTTGAATTAATAGTTCTATTAAATTTTATACTAATAATAAAAGGATACATTACTAGATTAGTTAAATTTCAAATTCTAAGTTAAGGTCTAAGAGTTCGCCACATTTAGAACAAGTCATAAAATCAAAGATTTTGAAAGCAACCACCATGAGCTCCAAATCTTTCCTAAGAAATTGATTTCTAAACTTTTTCTGATAATCTCCAGATGGGCAACTGATTATTGCTCTAACTTTGATTACATCGTCCCTTTCTAAATCATTGAAAGAGTTTTCAGCTGTATTATTATTCATCTCAATTTCCATAATATAATTAACCCCGAGCAAATATTACATAGTCTTCAGTCTTTTAAATTTTTGCCCTATTGTAATAAGAGTTTTTTTGGGCATATATATCTGAAAATTTAGGATTAATATTGATAGAGTTGTTTTTCAGTATTACATGCATATTACTATCTTATATTATTTGGATATAATACACATATTATTAACTAACTACTCCTCATTATGGTAACTTTATATGAATGAAGATGAATTTGATCTAAGCGAAATCGTGAATTCAAGAGTTTCAATTAGATCCAGGTTCAAAGAAATTGCCAAACACAATGTAAATTCTAGCAAATCTTCAAATTTGGATAATGATACATACCTCTCGGACCTACTTAAAATCTTAAAAATTAAATCATTGGTGATCGGAGTAGGCGGAGCAGGTAATAATACCGTATCTAGAATGCAAGATATCGATTTGGAATTGGTAGAAACTTTAAATATTAATACAGATGCTCATGATTTATATTACTCAAATTCTAATCAAAAATTACTAATTGGAAAAGAAACTTGTAATGGTTTGGGTTCGGGTAACGATCCAATTATTGGTACTGCTGCTGCTGAAGAAGATGTCGATCGGCTTTCTCAAGTTTTAAATGCTGATGTAGTATTTTTGACCTTTGGTTTAGGAGGAGGTACTGGAACTGGCGCTGCTCCTGTAATTGCAAGGGAAGCAAAAAAAAATAAAGCTACCGTCGTTTCCTTTTGCTCTGTTCCTTTTACATCCGAGGGTTCTGAAAGGAGTTTAAGAGCTAGGAAAGGTTTAGAGGAACTTATGAAATATTCTGATACTTTAATACCTATTCCAAACGACAATCTTCTACGCTTTAATCAACAATTACCAATTTTAGCTGGTTTTAAAATAATGGATGAGGTATTAATTCGTTCCATTAAAGAAATAATCAAATTAATAAATAATTGCGGTTTGATTAACATCGATTACGCTGATGTCAGAAAGGTTCTTGAGAAAAAAGGAGACTACCCCTCTGGATTAATAGGTATCACAGAATCTTTAGGAGAAGAAGCTGATCTAATAAAAAAATCAAAACTAGCCTTACATAATCCTCTCTTAGAGCCAGATACTAAAAAAGTTGATAAATGTATTGTCTCGGTTTCGGGAGACCATCAATTATCATTATCTAAAATTGATAGGATTATCTCAACAATTTCAAGTGAAATTCCCGAGGAAGCCTCCCTTAAATTCGGAACCTCTTTGAATCCAACCTTAGGGCCGAAAATTAGGATTATGGCGTTAGGTCGAGGACCAATCTCGCCATACGTTCAAGCCGCAATAAATGGGACTGAATTTCCATACTCTAATATAAGGCAATTGTAAAACATCTTTAAACAAGACTGTTATGTAATTACCAAATATCATCATTCATTATACTTTATATTGAAAAAATCCTATAATTATTTATATAAGGTGGATTTATTATCGGAAATAAAATGCCAGAAGAAGCTTTAAAAAAAGAAATCCGAGAGTTTTTAGATCAAAGAAAGATACTCGTACTTTGTACTTGTTTGGATAATATCCCTCGCGCTACACCTATGGATTTTTATATGGATAAGAAATCTAATGATTTTAATCTATATGTAGGACCTGCTCCTGGTAGAAAGGTACAAAATATCGAAGAAAATCCAAACATCAGCATCGGAATCTATACTCCTATGGACACAGGTAAAATACAAGGTATGCAAATTACAGCATCCGGGAGAGATCGATTGATTTTTTTACGGGAAGGTGACGATGAGTTTGATAAGGTTCAGAAAATTGTTCGGGGAAAAAGAAAACTTCTTTTAAAAATAATTCCAGAAAAAATCGAACTTCTTGATTACGATTTCGTAAAAGATGGGTATTCACGACTTCAAATTTTAAAATTTTGAATAAAAAAAAGGTGTCATTTTTATTATTCTACTTCTTTAGAAAATCTTTAATGGCGTTTTCTGCTTCCATCAATAATTCCATTTTAAATGTATATCCCTCTACAGAAGCGTAAAAGTTAAATCTTTTAGCTAAAGCAGCCATACTTTCAATTATTTTATTATCAGGACACTCGTATACTGCATATGTTTTTTCTTTGTCTTCAGTTATTTGTGCAGCCCAATGTTCTACTTTTTTTAAGAAATCAGGGTAAGCAGGTTTGTCAGTTCTCATATAAGTTTTGATCAATTCGTTTAATTTATGAGGAGGGTATTTTGCAACCATCATAATTTTAACCATATTTTTTTCACCTTTCTAAATACTTTTTAATATTGAATTTCAATGTTAAGGTTAATTATGATAGTTTTGTATAAAAACCTTAACAAATCCATCAATAATTAATAACCACAAATTGAATTTGAAAAAACCTCTATTATTATATGAAACCTCCTTTCAAAAAAAGTGTCCTTAATTTTGAGAAAAAGATTTTAGGAAGTCATTAATTGTATTAATTAATAATATCAGATGATCATTAATACTTGCTTTTGATTCACATGTTATCCGAAGAAGAAAGAACAGAATTAAAAGGTGCTTCTAACGACAAAGAGCTTAAAAAAATTTTTAAAGCAATCGCATCAAAAAATCCCGATGAATTTTTTCCAACTTTAGAATTAAGGCAATTAGGATATACAAGAAAGCAGTGCGAATGCTGTGGTGTTTATTTCTGGACCACATCTAAAGAACGAAAACTGTGTGGGGATCCTGCATGCGGTGAGGGATTTCAAGTAGTTAATAGACCATTATCTCAGAAACTAACATATATCGAAGTGTGGAAAAAAATTGTTGAGATTCTAGAACCAAGAGGATATAAACCAATAAAACGATATCCTTGTGTTGCTAGGTGGAATCCAACTTCAGAGTTTACAATTGCTTCAATTTCAGCATTTCAACCATATGTTATAACTGGAGAAGTTGATCCTCCCGCAAAAAAATTAATAATTCCACAATTTTGTTTAAGATTTAACGATATTGAGAATGTGGGAGTAACTGGTTCACACAATACTGGTTTTGTTATGATTGGACAACATCAATTTGTACCTCCTGAAGAGTGGCATCAGGGACAGCTTTTTATGGATATGTACGATTTTATTACTTTAGGTGTGGGGGCTATTAAAGACGAATTAATAATCCACGAAGATTCTTGGGCAGGAGGAGGCTCGTTTGGGTGCAGTCTTGAATTCTTTAGTAGAGGCGTAGAATTATTTAATCAGGTTTATACAATGTTTGAACAAACTCTAGATGGACCTCGTGAGTTGAGCCTCAAAGTTTTGGATATGGGTTTAGGTCAAGAACGTGTTGCATGGTTTTCACAAGGCACTCCAAATATATATGAAGCTACATTTCCGTATGTTATTTCAAATTTAAGAGAGAGAACCAAAATAGAGTTAGATTTTGATTTATATAATAAATTCTCAAAATATTCCGCCTATCTGAATATAGATGAAGTAGATGATATGGATGTTGCCTGGGAGAAAGTAGCAACAGAACTTAATATAGATGTAAATGAGTTAAAAGAAAAGATTTTACCGATGACTGCTATTTATTCCATTGCTGATCATTCGAGGACTTTGTTGTTTGGAATTAACGATGGAAAGCTCCCTTCTAATGTTGGTGGGGGTTACAATCTTAGAGTCATTTTAAGACGCGCATTAAACTTTATCGATAAATTCAATTGGGATATAAATATTTCTGATGTATGTAGATGGCATGCAGAGGAATTGAAAGAACTCTTTCCTGAAGTTTCTGAACGATTAGATGATTTAAAGAAAATTTTGACGGTAGAGAAAAAGAAATTTTATACAACAAAACGAAAAACTAGTAAAATCTTAGAAAAATTAATTGCAGAAGGAGATCTATCAACCGAAACATTAATAGAAATTTACGATTCCAGAGGAATTAATCCAGAAATGGTTAAAGAAACCGCAAAAAAATATAATAGGATAATAAAAATTCCTGATAATTTTTATAGTCTTGTTGTAGAGAGACATGAGAAAAAAGAGCAAATCAACTCATTACAGAAAGAAATTGAGGTTGATCTAAATAATATTCCAGAAACCAAATCGCTTTATTATTATGATTATACTAAAACCTCTAACAAAGCAAAAGTTCTTAAAATAGTTGGTAAAAATGTGATTCTTGATCAATCTGTTGCTTATCCTACTTCTGGAGGGCAAATACATGATATTGGGCACATTAATGGACAAAAATTCGAAAATGTGGTTAAACAAGGTAATTATATAATCCACATTTTATCTGAAAAACCAAAATTTAATGAAGGGGAAGTGGTTAATATTGAAGTTGATAAAGATTGGCGTACGCAACTTTCTCAACATCATACTGCTACTCATATTGTAAATGCTGCGTCGCGTTTTGTATTAGGTGCTCATATTAATCAAGCTGGAGCTAAGAAGACTTTGAAATACTCCAATTTAGATATTACTCATTATGAACAAATTTCAAGAGAAAATTTACTAAAAATAGAAAATAAAGCAAATGAAACAGTTAGAAAAGCAATTGATTTGAAACTTTCTTTTATTCCGCGATCAGAAGCTGAAAGAAAATACGGGATGACAATATATCAAGGAGGCGCAGTACCAGGAAAAAATATTAGAATTGTTAAGATACCAAATGTAGATGTAGAAGCTTGTGGTGGTACACACTTAAATAATACTTCAGAAGCAGGAAGAATTAAAATAATTAAATCGCAAAAAATTCAGGATGGGATCGTGAGATTAACTT
>JBHLLM010000151.1:0-7087 GCA_048885575.1 Candidatus Hermodarchaeota archaeon | reverse complement strand
TGTATAAATAAAGCTTTAAGAAAGTTGGTAAAAAATTAGTTGTAGAAATAAATATCTTGCTTTTGCTTTATTAATTGGCGGAAAAAGCACTCGGTTCGGTTCAGATAAAGGAATTTTTAATTTCCGAGGAAAGACTTTAATTGATTACCAATTAGAAACGCTTTTTCCATTAAATTACGATATTTTTTTAGTAGCTAATTCTACAGAACAAGTCCAAAGCTACATTACTAAAATTGATTTTAAAAAGATAATGGGCTTCATTATTGATGATAATAGTTTTATCCAAGATCAAGAAACGAGATTACCGCTAATTGGACTATATTCAGCTTTTAAAGAACTAAAACAACTAAAATATGAAAAAGTTTTCATTCTTCCATGCGACGCTCCTCTCATAAAGCATGAAGTTATAGAATTTTTAATAAAACAATGTAATATATTCGATTGTTGTATCCCAAAATGGGAAGGGGGGAGTTATTTAGAACCATTATTTGCTATTTATAATGTTAATAAAGCATACGAAAATTCATTAAAAAATCTAAGACAAAAAAAGTATAAATTAACTAAGATTATAAGCCAAGATTGGAAAACTAACTATATATCAATTGAAAAAGATATTATAAAGTTAGATCCAAGCCTTCTTTCCTTTAAAAATATTAACAAACTTGAAGATATTAATGTGTTAGAAATTAATTTAAATAAAATAAAATAAAAAAAAAAGAAATTTATTATTTCTTAGTCCTTGGGAAGAATAGAACCTATTAATCCTAAAAATCCTCCACCTACTAAGAAGAAAGCTCCTAATCCGATACTTCCCCCAATATCGAAAAATATTGGGAAAAAACCTCCGAAATGTTCACCTATGGTCATTAATGTGAAAAGTGCTGTCATAGGACCTAATATCGTTGTGTAGAAGAGTAATAGGAACATAATTCCCATACCTAAAGGAACAAGAGAAAAGATAACTCCAACAACTCTAGATTTTAACCCAACAAATTGTAATACTCCGGAAACAAGCCAAACGATAAAAAGAACCAACATAAGATAAAAAATAATTGCATCTACGCCCAATAAAGTTGGATCTAATGCAATAATATCTAAAAGGTTCAATGTAAACCCTAAACCGGAGCCTACAACTCCAGGGAAAAATTGGAAAATAGCAAAAACAAAAGTCCCTAAGATAGATAGAACTGCTCCTAATACAATAAGTAAAGTTCTAGCAACTGACATGATTTTTCAACAAAATAATTATTTTTTGTAGTTTTTTTAAATTAAATTGCATTTTAATATGAATATAATTCTTCTTCACCCTTAAATAGATTTAGATATTTTTTAAGTGAATAATTATCAAAAAAGTTTTAGAAAAACTCTAATTTGTTTTAATATTGGATCAAAAACGCCGTTAATCTTCAAATTTAAGATAATTTCATGGTTAAATTTTTATATTTCAATAAAATTTTGAATTGTGTAGTTTATTTTTAAGTCATAGGTTATTCAATTAATTTAACAAATACTTAAAAAATAGAATTTTTGTGAAACAATATGCCACAAGAGTCAAAACTATTTGAACCTCGATTAATCAAAGAAGACGATTTATATGGACAACAAAATGGTTATAGATTGAACCTTTTAAGACCGAATGTGTATCAATTTTACTCGCGAAATGCGGGATGTCATATCTTTTTAATCATTGGAGATGATTTAAATGTTTTAATTGATACTGGCATTATTACTAAATTTAACAGTTTTAATTATTTGCTTACAACAGAAGTCGGTTTGAAAGTAGAAGATATAGATCTCGTTATCAATACTCACGAACATTTCGACCACATTAGTTCAAATGCTTACTTTCATTGTCCTATAGCAGCTCATCGGTGGGCGGCTGTCAAAATCCAACATAGTGATGAGTTAATTACAAAAGGGAAAAAATGGGGCGTTGATTTAACAGATATGAGAATCAATTTATGGTTAGAAGATAGGAACATAATTGATTTAGGGAATACCATGTTAAAGGTTGTTGAGACTCCAGGACATACATCAGGATGCATTTGTCTTTTGGAACCATATAAACATTATATTTTTTCTGGCGACACATTGTTCAAAGGGGCTATATCTAATATTTATGAATCAGGTTCTATTTCAGAATACATAGATTCGCTGCAAATACTTAATACTCTTAAAATTGAGAGTTTTTATCCAAGTCACGGTCATTCGGTTTTCGGTTTAGATTTGGTTGCTCAAGAAATCGAAAATTCAATTGAAATTGCTAAAATGGAACTTAATACATTTATTACCAAGATTAGAAGTAAATCTTTAGAAAAAGCTAGACCCCCTCCTTCTCTTTATAACAGAAAAGAATAAGATCTTTAATACTTTAAAGGGGACTTATCTTCCCTTTAACACGTGCTCCACAATATTGACAATTCTTCAATTTTTTATTAAAAACTTCTCCACATGTATTACAAATCTGCAAATTTCTTTTTATTATCTCTTTCACAAGAATTAAAAACGCTTCCTCAACATTTTCTCCAGTTTTTGAAGAAGTGCTAGTAATATCTTTACACCAATCATACTTTTTGCAGAATTCTATAGCTTCATTTTTTGAAACTTGTCTCTCGTTTTTTAGATCGATTTTTGTAGCGATTATATGCTTTACTATATTAGAAAATGCGTTTTCATCAATTATTTTTATCCAATTATCAATATCTTCTAAACTACCTTTATCTGTTGTGTCAAATAATACAAACGCCGCTGAAGCTCCATTAGCATACGCGGGAAATAATGTACGATACCTCTCTTCTCCACCAAAATCCCATATATTTAGTTCTAATGAAATGTCTTTATGAGCCCCTTTTACAGTAATATTTTTTCTTTTAAAATCAACACCTATAGTTGTTTTCATGTCTTCTTTAAAAACATTATCGCAAAAACGTGCGATCAATGATGATTTACCAACATTTTTAGCTCCAGCCATAATAATTTTGTATCTTAACAAATTAAACACTCCTTTCTTTAACTTATGTAGAATTATTATGAAGATATTATTAAAAGATTTTTCTCTTCATATGAAGAGATTTAATTATTAATTAGAAGATATAAATTTGGGAAAAGGATTCAAAACTTAACAGTTCGTTCGCTTTACTAGAGAAAAAAATTAGATCTTTAAATTTACTAAATAGGACTTATCTCAATCTCGACTTTGGCACCGCAGTATTGACAATTTTTCAATTCTTTATTAAATATCTCACCACATGTTTTGCATGTCTGTAGGTTTCTCTTAATTACCTTTTTGATAACATATATAAAAGCTTCCTCGACGTTTTCTCCAGTTTTTGATGAAGTACTGGTTATCTCCTCACACCAATCATACTTTTTGCAGAAATTTGTAGCCTCCTTTTTAGAAACTCTCCTTTCATTTTTTAAATCAATCTTGGTAGCAATTATATGTTTAACTATATTAGAAAAGGCGTTTTCATCAATAATTTTTATCCAATTATCAATATCCTCTAGTGAATCTTTATTAGTTGTATCAAATAAAATGAACGCTGCTGAAGCTCCATTAGCATATGCTGGGAATAATGTACGATATTTTTCTTCTCCAGCAAAATCCCATATATTTAGTTCTAATGAAATATCTTTATGAGCTCCTTTTACGGTAACAATTTTCCTTTTAAAATCTACTCCTATTGTTGCTTTCATATCTTCTTTAAAAATATTATCGCAAAAACGTGATATTAAAGATGATTTTCCAACATCTTTAGCTCCAGCTATAATAATTTTATATTTCAACAATTTTACCACTAATTTCTTAAAACGATATAAGAGTAATACGGATGTATAATTAAAAGATTTTTGTCTTTTATACAATATTCTGAATTAATCCCCAATTTTTAATTAAAAAGACCTATTATAATCAAATTAATACCTTATTGTAGGAGTTTTTATACAACTATTTAAAACCGAAATAAAGTTGACAAAAGACATAGAAAAATTAGTTGACTTATACAAACTCTTAATTAGCGGAAATTATGTATACGATAATACTGTATCTCTTATAGATTTTATAAGAATTTTACGAGTAATAAAATTCAATAAAAGAATCTATAAGTGTTTCAAAAAATCACATATAGAACTAATCTCCTTTCTGGGGATTATTGAATTTTTAAAGAATGTTAATATCATCAAATTAGTAAGAAACATTAGGATTAAAGTCCAGAATAATGAGATATTTGAATTAATCTACAAAAATCCCTCAAAAAAAATAATTTTTCTCAAATTAGTAAAAAAAATTCCTTTTCAAAATTATCTAGTTAAGAAGCTGACTTTTTCATCTAAAATTACATTGCTCGAACTATACAAACCAAAGTTTGAATTAAATGCGCGAAATTTTCAAATTCCATGTTCACTAAAATCATCTATTAAAAGAGCTGTAATTATTTCTCAAAAAATATATTCTAAAAACCAAAAAGCGGTATTTGTTGGAGATGACGATTTAGTAAGCATCCTGTGTAAATTCATCATACCTGAATTACCTATAACTGTTATAGAAATCGACGGTAGGATTACAAAACTACTTAAGGATATTGCTAAAAGACATAAGTTTAAAGATTTTAATGTGTTTAATTTAGATTTTAAAGATTTTCACGAGATTAAACAACATATAGAACCTATGTTTTCTGTTTTTCATTTAGATCCTCCATATGAAGCTAAAGAACTGCAAAAATTTGCAATTAATCTAAGCTCAATGCAAGATAAATTTCTCGTCCAAATCTTTCTAAATGGATTATATGATCCTAATTGTATGGCCATCATCAATGAATTTATATTGAAAAACAAGCTAATTTTATCAGATTACTATAAATCGTTTAATTCGTATTCTTTTCAATCTGCAGATTCAAAATATCTAAAATATACGAAAAAACAATTAAAATTTGAGACAGATTTGAAATTAAAGGAGAAAGATATCGAAAAAATTGAGTTCTTCAGTGATCTGTATATAATTGAAAAAAGTTTAACGGAAAAAGATATAGATTTAGAAATAAAGGAGGTAAATTAATTGAAATATAAAACGGAAACTAAATTTCATTCTGTTAAGATTAAAATTGAAATAGAGAAAGTTTTAGAAGATTTTTATTCTGAATTTAACCATATCGAAATTGTAAAAACAAGAAGTTTAGGCAAAATCCTTTTCTTAGATAATGAAATTCAATTTGCCGAATTAGATGAATTTATTTATCATGAAATGTTTTGTTTTCCCGCTTTATTGAGTCACCCTGATCCTAGAAGAATTTTGATTATTGGTGGGGGTGATATGTTATTAGCGAAACAAGTTTTAAGGAGTCCCAATGTCGAAATAGTTGATTTAATTGAATTAGATCGATATGTAATTAAATTTTGTGTCAAGCATTTTAAACAACTCATTCATAAAACTAAATCTCATCCAAAATTAAACATTAGAATAGAAGACGGTTATGAATTCATAAAGAATTGTAATACTCCCTATGATATCGTGTATATTGATTTACCTGATAAAAAGAAAAACTGCGAATTTGCCTATAAAGATAACTTTTATGAGGAGATAAAGAAAATTTTAAATCCGCAAGGAATTCTTTCAGCTCAGACAGGAAACGCTAGCTGTTTTTATTACTCTCAAAGGTCTAAAAAAATTCGAAAAATGCTTTCTACTACAAATATCAAAAGCTATATCGAATATTTGAAAATAATTTCTCACCATTTTAATAATACGCTGCAATATCGCCAACATATTCCTTCATTTTTTGACGAATGGTCTTTTACAATTGGTTCAAACGAAATTGATTTCAAAAATATAAAATTCGATCAAATTGAAAATAATTATGAGAGATTGAATCTTAAACCTTTATATTATTCCCCATCTTACCATAAAAGTATTATGTTTCAACCTAAACTTGTTGAAGAATTAGCTTCTTGCGTTAATCGTTTTGGTTAAATGAAAATTTAACTATATGTCAAATAATCTTAAATTTCATGAATGTAGCTTTTTATCACCTTAATTAACCGATCCGATGATTTTGGAGTAAAAGCTTTTGATCGACTCAAAGTAAGTAATGTAAAAGGTTGAGAAGATTTATATTCTAAGAGAGGTACAAACTCAACTGGTATTTCAGGTTCTAGATCTAAAGGTTTTAGTTCTTCTTCAAATCCCATTGTAAGTAGTTCTTCTTTGTTGTATTTTTTTAGCTGAATATAACCACTCAAAATGTCAAAATCTTTAAAATGTACTTCGATCAGATCATTTTCCCATTTGGGATGTATTATAAAAGTAAGTTTTTTGATCCACCTGCATGCTAATGCAAATGCAAGGTAATTTGCCTCATTAATCCCAAAAAGCATTGATTTATCAGGATTCATCCTTTCGTTAGGAGGTTTATGAAGTAATTCACTAGTTATATAAATCCAACCCCAATCTGCTACACCTATGTCTGAATGGGCATCAATATGAACAAGTTCAAATGGAGTTTCAATGTTTTTTGACTGGATTAAATCTTTCCAGAAAAAAAATGCTTGATTGTGATTTTTAACTACCCTTCCCCGTATTGTAGTTTTTCTTTCTAGATTACATCTATTTTCAAGAAAACTTCTTAATCTATCTTTCCGCCAAGGAAAATAACCGTTTTTCTTTAACCTCTTATTATCTTCACGCGAATCCGATACTTTATTAAGAAAAAAATCTAAATCAATATCTAAAATCCTATCCATCCTATTTCTGCCAAAATTTAAACTTATACAAAATTAACACACTGGTTTTAATAAATCATGATTAAATATTAAATAAGATCATGACTTGAATGAAATTAACATTACATTTTTTGAAATGACAAGGTGCTTTAAAGATGATTTTTTTTGAGGGTTGCATAATTTGGCTTGTAATACTAAATCTAGCAATACTGTGTTCATTTCAATTTATAAGAAGAGTTTCAAGATCTTTTCGAAGAGTTTCCCGAAGAGCTGTAAGAAGAATTACGAGATCATTTAGAAGAGTTAACCGAAAAGTTCAAAGGGTTCACAGGCGGATAGCAAAAACAGATCCACATATCTTTAAATCAATTAA
>JBHLLM010000150.1:0-7119 GCA_048885575.1 Candidatus Hermodarchaeota archaeon | reverse complement strand
TTCTACCTAGTAGAAGTTGTTGTATGATCGTTCTCAGCTCAATGTCCTTTCGCCTTTTAAGATGTTTTCGTGCTAAACGAATAATATTAAGAATGAATGTGGATTTATAAAAAATTTTCAGGAATAAGATTTTTAAAGGTTCTTGTTCTTCCACTTATTTACATGTCGTTTAAATTCATCTTCAGTCATCCCAATTGAATTTAAATTGCCTTTTTTCGCATTTTTTATCTTTGGAATACTCTCGGATGAGTTACTTTTGAACCCTAATGTCCAATCGAAATAAGAGACTACTTTTGACGACATATTTAAAATTTAACATTTGATAAAAATAAAGGGATACAGAGTGTAAATTTACTAAAAAATAACAAAAAAAATGCTATTAAAAGTTGTGAATCTTTAAATCGGTTTTAACAGATATTAATAAAAAAATTAAAATATAAATTCAAAAAAAACCTATTTTACTATTTGACGCTCTCAATTGCAATTTTTCTACTCGTAATTTTTGCTCCTATATCTCTAATTTTGTTTATAGCTTTATCAACGACTTGTTCTGCTTCAGTAGAACTTTTCAAACCAGTTATCACCATCTTACCAGTTGAAAACAAGATAATAGTGACGCTTGGATCCCCGCTTTTCATAACTAATCCAGGAAATTTCTCTGCATTGAACTCAGCACCTTCAATTTTTTGAGCGATTTGATTTAAGTCCAGTTTTTTTTCAATTTCCATAGAAACGGTTAGAATATACTTCGCATTTTTACGGCGTTGCAGTATTTTTATTTTTTTATAGAATTCCTGCAAAACCGCTCTCAATTGTTCGCTAAATTTAATAATGTCAGTTTGTTCCTCGTCAGAAAATGATTCTAGTTCATTTATATATAATGCTTTGAACATATTTTGAGTAGAACTTATTTGAGATTCAAAATCTATACAGAGAGATTTGATTACTTCCTCAATCGCTTGAGAAATTTTTTGATTTAACATCACACTTATCATCAGCATTTCTTTATTTCCTCGCGCCCATTCTGAGTGAATTTCAAAATAATAATTAATGGAGGAAATTGCACTTGATTGATGGTGAAAAAATCTTTCCTTAAAAGAAAGTGTCATTATTTCTTCGAGGTTTTCTTTTTCAATATTATTAAGAGCATCCTCTGGATATGAATAGAATAGATGCGGTCCAGATCTTCTTTTAAAAAAAGTAAGAGCAACATTTGTTTTTGCAGCGATTTTAGCTTCAGGAATCAAAATGAGAGTATACGAAACCTCAGGATCAAGAAGTTCATCATCAACATAGGATTTACTTATAGGAAATTTAGCTCCGTTCTTGTGCACCCGTAAAATTTGGTGTCGCAAGCTTATACTGCCAAATTTACGTGATTCTTGGATTATTTTTTTTCTCTCTTTTTCATTCATGATTTCTATGATTAATCACCTCTAAAATATAATATGAAATACGCATTTATAAATCTATTGAAGTATTTAATGAACAATTTATTGAACAGTTTTTTTAAATATAAAAGAAAACTCAGATTTAATATTTTCTGATACAATAGAGAAATTTAAATACTTATAGAAGCTTTTAGTGTATATTATGGAACATAATAATGAACCAAAAATTTTGAATGTTCGAGATTGGATTGTTCTTAGCACTACTTTGATTGCCGCGGTCTTAACAATCCTCGCTTTAATATGGCAAGCGCGCCCTTCAACAGGTATCGTAACTGTAACTTTCTTGTTAATGCTTTCTTTTGTTTTTTTTGTTAACTCTGTCTCATGTAATTCTAGAGCTAATTTTGAAGCTAAAGTCGAAAAAATATCCGAGAAGAAAATTAATCAATTTGTTACATTTGCAGAGTATTCGTTCGGATTTGGGTTCACACTTGTCATTAGCGCATTTTCTATCCTTGGTTATGAATACCTTTTGGATTTTATGGGACGAGAACTTTATGTATTAATCTTACCGATAATATTCCTGTTTACAGCATGGATTATAATTATAATTTATAATTCTATTAGCTATTCTGGAAAAGTTTGGAAAGGTTTAAGGAGTTTAAAGCGCAATCTCTGGACACTTATAGAAATTATCTGTTTAGTTTTTGTAACTCTTGATTTTTTTGGAATCATATTAATCCCCTAATAATTTATTCAGAATTATGTGATAAAAAATGCCAATGAAAGTAGACTTCAAGAAAAGTATGAAGGAATATTATCAACCTAGTCCAAAAGAAGTTGTCTTAGTTGATGTTCCTGAAATGCAATTTTTAATGATTGATGGAATGGGTTCTCCAGGAGATTCAAAAGAATATCAAAATGCTCTTGCAGTTCTATATCCAATAGCTTTCAAAACTAAATTTCTAAGTAAAAGTAAAGGCAAAGATTATGTTGTTCCTCCTTTAGAAGGGTTATGGTGGGCTGATAATATGGATGATTTTACCAAGGGAAAACGCGACAAATGGAAATGGACCATGATGATTATGCAGCCTAATTGGATTACTCAAGAAATGATCAATGAAGCTATAGCTCTTATTAAGGAGAAGAAACCCGAGTTATCACCCTTAGT
The DNA here is from genome assembly GCA_048885575.1 of Candidatus Hermodarchaeota archaeon. Classification (GTDB taxonomy): domain Archaea; phylum Asgardarchaeota; class Lokiarchaeia; order Sigyniarchaeales; family SOKP01; genus SOKP01. The sequence continues at coordinate 4,557 of JBHLLM010000150.1, read as the reverse complement.
TTTAAAACTCCGATTAGAAAAATATAAAGAAGGAAAAGTGGCTCAAATCATGCATATAGGTCCATATTCAGAAGAGGGACCAACTGTCCAAAGAGTTCATGATTTTATTAAGAAGAAAGGGGGGAATTTTGATGGTCAAACCCAAAAGCATCATGAAATTTATCTTAGTGATCCGAGGAAAGCTAACCCGGCAACTATGAAAACGGTTATTAGACAACCATTTATCTAAATTATTTTTTTATAATTAATTTTATAACATTTAATATCTTTTCAAGATTTATGTTTTTGAATTTTTTTGACGGATTATTCCTATTTATCTCTATTTTGATGAATATCCTTGTTATCGCCATTTTTATTGTAAGGAAAAAAGGATTTGAACAATTAGAACATAAGATAGGCTATATTGTTATTAGTTGTGCAATACCACTATTCATAATCATGATTTATTATATCCTTATCGGGAAAGAATTATGGATTATTATCTATATTATTATAATTATTAGCTTTTTGATGATTGAAATGATATTGGATTATATTTTAAAGATTGAGTTTCGTAGCAATCTAAAAATCGCAATTCCTTACATTATAATTTATTATATTGCTTTTTGGGGTTTATTAGCAATCTCCTTTTTAATTAATCTCATTATGGGATTCATTGTTTTTGGATTGTTTACATTAAATTTAATTAGCACCATATACGCCCATAAATCTGATAAAAAGAACCGGCTTTAGCCTTCTAAATAAATTAAAAATAGAAACTAATAGCAGAAAAAAAGGTTCAAGAAGTTGCAATGAGTATCTGAAGGTTTTTTGCGTGGTATTGCAGCAATGTAATTTTAAATTGTTCGACAAGTTCGAAAACTTATCGTCCAATCCATATCCGAAGATACATCAGGCTCCCAGAGAAGCTTGATTTACCAATTTCATTACCGTTAGGTATTTCAATAGGTAGCATTACATTGAAAGCGACACCTTTCCTATGACCATACTATCAGGCATGACCCGATGGAATGAGCAATTAAATCCCCGAAAGAATTTATTGCGAGATATTGCCATTCCTTACAAGGTAAGGAAAGTCCTCATTCAATGCATTCAGACAATTGGTTGTGAAACCTTTTGTTAGAATCACTCCGGAGATTTAATCGAAATTGCTAGCATAGTTCGATTTACCGAAATGACTTACCCGTTAGGGTAATATTCGGTAGCATCTCATGAGGTTGCTATATCTTTTCCGATGATCATGTATTCAAGCATGATTTGAGAAAATGCAAGTATACCCGAAGGCTCATTGCTAGTATTTCATTCTATATTTTCATATAAAATGTCTCAATGAGTAACTTTTTTTGGCATTAATCCGAAAACCAATGCTTCAAACTTATACCCGAGGATATAATCTTTCCGCTAAGGAAAGAAAGTTATACCTATTTGTTATACCAGAGGTATTCCAATGGGTTATATCATTGAGAGTAAATACCACTTCTCGATATTCACACCGTAAAGTATGAACAATTTTAATTAAAATACTTTTATATTTAAATGGGACTATTAAGGGATTGTTAAAAAATTTTGTCGCTAATATTCATTCAAAGATTTTTTAAGTCGGTTAAACTATTCAATATAGCAAAATAAGTCCTTTTGATTAGATTTCCTCATAATATTCGATTTTACTAGTTCTTCAAGCTCAGGAAAATCGAAAGGAAATATGTTTTCAAAGGCTCTTTTGAGCAATTCGACATATTTCTTTTTGTCGTATTGATGCTTCTTCTCGTCAAAATGATTCGAGAGAACAACTTTTTTTTCAGGAAATTCCGGATCAGCATCTGCATTGAGGATAATATATCGAACATTTTTGCCAGGGGTTACTACTACCCCTGATCTCTCCAATTGTCTTGCCGCAACAGCTTGATAGGAATTTACTTTGTATTGTGAAGGTTTTCTGGAGACTCTTTGGCGAATTGTAAGTTCTTCTCGCGAAACATTGCCTGACTCTATTTTATCGATGTAATGAAAGAGTATATTCTTTGCTTTTGCCATCCTTTTCATGAATTCTTCGATGGTTTTTGCTCCTTGAAATACATCTATAAAAGCATACTGTGCGTCTTTAACTATCTTTGGAGCGTCCCTACGTCGAACTTCAATGCCACGGACTTTTACTTCTCCATCGCTCTTAATACCCCAATAATGACTTAATGCTGGAATGTCTGGTTCTGCACGCGAGGGAAGAAAAGCGATAACATTATAACGACCGTCCCAACTCATAGGAATCCCCACGCTTTCAGTTATTTCAGTAGCTATTTCTCTTGTTACTTCTTCAAACTCTTTAGGAGTCCGGTTTTTAGTATCTTTCAGCCAAATCGAATCTACGATTCCATGAATAATTCTACAACCGTGTCTTTCAGCAATCTCAGCAGATCGCATCAGAAATTCCCTAGCAAAAGCGCAAACTGTCTGATGCGCTTCTATTTTTCCAAAACGGGCGTTTTTGAATCCTAAATACCCAAAACTTACTACAAGCACCCATTTAAGAGCGATGTCAGTGAAGTTATAGCGAACACTTCCGGTTTTTCGTACATATTCTTTGTACTTCAATCTCTTATTTAGGGGTAAACTGATAGATTTTGAGATTATACCTTGTCTTTTTGTACAGACATGAAAATCCAACCCTGGAACTTTTATACCAGTACCGTCATCTTTGCAGCATTTACAATTAATGGTCTCGGAAGACACATTGAAGTTTGCCATTAGCGACGGATACATGGAAGAAAAATCTAGTTCTACAACTTGATCAAATACTCCAATGAGAGGTTCAAAAATGTGACCACCGCGATCGCTCCTGATTAAATCCATTCCAGTATTGAAGCCTTCGGGACTCTTCTTGAAAGGAGGGATCAGGTGATCAAGTTTGTACGCATTATAATATTGTATTGATTGGAGCGCACCTCCAATAGTTACCCGACTTAATCTTTGGATGGGAATTCGCGATATTCGTGCAACTTCAATGACTCCAGGGATATTTCCTTCAGTAAAATGAAGACTAGCATACGTTGCTGTGTCTAAATGTAATCTACCAGTTAAATAAACTTGCGTTCTTGAACGTTGTCTGATTATTCCATAAGACATGTAATGGTCTGAGCCACCAGAAAGCTCAAAGATACAATTTACTAACGGTTTTTTATCTCGTGACAAGTAAAGATCTTTCGTTATTCGATTTTTTGAAGCGCGAGCAACCAAATATGGAAAGAGAAATTCGTCCCCATTCTGAGTAAGAATGAGATCAGGATTAAGACGCTCGATTACTTTGCTAATCATTTTTATTGTTTCTGCTTCATTTGTCTCGCGGATCAGTATTTTCTGCTTTTTATATCCGTCTGCTCGAGGGACGTTATCTTCGTCATTCTCAACTATGTTGACCTCAGCGTAAGAAATAGGATCGTTGTTGTACGGTTTTATCCCTTGGTAATCAATTTTCACATCTAACCAAATAGCTCTTAATGGAGGCAAATCATAGAACAATTTTTCATTATCGTCTTGCAATTCTATAGAAACAAGACGCAAAATGTTTGCCTTCTTACCATTACCCTTTTCAACTTTGATTCTGAATTGGCAGTAAGACATGGGGAACAAATCGTTGACATAGAAGTACATCTGAGTGATCGGAAGATCAGTATTGTATAAAGTAAACAGTCCTATCTCATCGACTTCCTTTATTGTTTTCTTAAACAAGGATGGCTTTTCAACAGTAACACCAAGAATTCTCGATTTCTCGTGGTCTTCTAACTTCACGTACTTCTCGCAGATTCGCACTTTCTTTACATTTTGATTCTGAGCAAGAATATATTGCATTCTTTTAAAGTCGTTCCCAACATCGTCTTTAGGGACAGCAAAAAATTCAGGAGAAAATTCTCGAAAAATTCTTATTACTTTCTGGTCTTTTTCAGTTTTTACCCAAAGGATAACTCCTTCGCTATAAGTAGATACATCTAGAAGCCATCCCTTGAAAGCAATTTGCGACTCCACTTCTATCCTTTTCCTTTAATAATTTCCTCTAATTCTTCAATCTTATCTTCCAATCGTTCAATTTTCTTCTCTTGTTCAATTGCAAATGACATAAAAAGAATCTCAGAGAGCATTGGACGAGCACTTAAGCTGCCGGCGTCAGCGTGAATTCTAGCGTAATTCATCAGTTTGTCGAAGATTCTTTGTTCTTCTGGCCTTAATGCTCTTTTAAAGTCTTTCCAACTTTCTATCTCGTGCTCTAACGCAGGTCTAAAAGCAGGTACAGTCCGGCCCATATTTTACACATCCAGTTTTGTTCAAGTGTCTCGTTATTAAGTTTTTCAGAAAATTTAAAGAAAAATACCTCTGAAATTTTCTAATTTTTTTGAATTTCTATATAATCTTACCTCTTCTCCTTTACTTTCAATAGATTTTTAAATAATTCCTCACATTTTTTTTTATGACCGAAGAATTAAAAAACTGGCACGCGCCTTGTGGAATTTATTGCAAAAGATGCCCAGGAGTTCGGGCTTATAATTGTAAAGGTTGTCGAACTCATGA
>JBHLLM010000149.1:0-7120 GCA_048885575.1 Candidatus Hermodarchaeota archaeon | reverse complement strand
TTCTGTATGAATACTGCAAAACCTTCAATATCCCATTCGACTTTGTCATTAATAAACAATTCCAAGTGATTAAACCAATTTCCAAAAGACCTTATGGAGGAACTTATTGTAGTAAGATGATATAATTATATCTTATTTTGGGTAACCAGAAAAATCTGAAATAAGAAATAAAAAAAATAATTAATTATTCAACTGTTTTTTCAAATTCGTCGACAAATTCTTCGATTTGATTAATCCCTAGCTTCCAGAAGTCGGGTTTTGTGATATTTAATCCCACAATGCTAGCTAACTCGATAGGAGATAAGCTTCCTCCTGCGCTTAACAGTTTTTTAAATTTCGGGATAAATTCCTTCCCTTCTACCTTAAACTTTCGATATAGAGCGAATACAAACAGCTGAGCGTAGACATATGGGTAGTTATAGAAACGGAAATTCGACATAAAGTAGTGTGGTTTCATAGTCCACTCCCAGATCATCTCATCAAACCACTCGACTGAATCTCCGTATATTTTATCTCGCCCCGCACACCAATATTTTGAGATCGTAGGTCCATCTAAATTTTCACCATTTTCGATTGCGTCATAAAGACTTTGCTCAAAAAATAATCTTCCACTTACTTGAAACGCTGCTTGTCCCGTATCATCTAATACATGCGCAAGGATCGCTCTCTTTTCTTCTTTACTTTCTGCTTGTGTTAATAAAAGATCTGTTAATAAAAGCTCGCCAAAGGTGGAGGCTGTTTCCGCAACCGTGTATCCAGGATGTAGATTGAAGAACGTTTGACTGTTCGATGCAAAGTAATCATGAATAGCATGACCGAGTTCGTGAGCGAGGGTATAAATTTCGTTTAAAGCTCCAGTGAAGGACTGTAAAATAAAAGCGGTCTTTCCATTGAACCACGATGCACAATAAGCTCCGTTCCTTTTCCCTTTTCTTACGGCTGCGTCAATATGGTTTCTATCAAACATATCTTTAACATAATTTTTAAAGTCATTATCCACATTTCCATATGTTTCCAACATGAGAGCTTTTGCATCATCCCAAGATCTTTTTTTCATTGAGGGTGCTTCTAAAGGTGCTCGAACGTCAGCACAAGTCAATTTTGGTAATGTCATTACTCTGGCTTTTAACCTAAGATATCTTTGATAGACTTCCACATTTTCTTCAATAATCCTCATCAGATTATCAATGATTATTTGGGTTGTATCATTAAAAATAAGACTTTGATGCATTGGACTATCATAGTTGCGTCTTTTAGTTATTTTCATCCAGTCTGAGCAAATATTTCTAAGTGCTGTAGAAAAAATTTCTTGATCTTTGCCTAGTAAGCCATATATAGATTTATTTGTAGAAATTCTTGTAGCTCTATCAGGATGAGTTATTAAACTATTAGCTTCTCCGTACGATAAAACCTTCTTCTCTCCTTCTACCATAACTTCAAATTCGCGTGTGTTAAGCCATTTACCCTGTAATTCGCTCCATGCTCTTACACCGAATTGATCTTTCTCTAGAATTAACTGTTCTTCAACTTCTGTAAGTAAGTGAGGAAAACCTCGTCTAATCTTCTCTAAATAGTGTTTATAATTTTTTAAGAGTTCGTTGTCGATCAAATCCTTTCTATCATGAACTAGTTTTCCAATTTCAAGTTTGAAAAAAGCTAAAGATTTAGAAGTATTTGTGGTAAAGTCATCAACCCTCTTCTTCAGTGCTTCAGATTCTGGAATTGTCATATTTGCATCATAATTAATATGAGCATATGTGATTAATTCATCAATATCAGCATCAAATTTTTCTTGTTTTTTGAATAATTCGTGCAAGTCACTGGCTGAAAAAGTTGTTGTGTTAATCTTTCCTTTATATGTATTTACAAAATCGTCAACCTGCTTTTGTAGTGTATCCATATTATTGGAAATTTTTGGATCGTCGTGACTGGAGAAAATCTCGGATAAATCCCACGAAATTTCATTTTCTGTCATAATCATCAGAATATTAAATTTCTAATAAATAGTGATGTTTTCCAGCTAAAAAGCTGATCTTCTTAAATTGAACTAATAAATTAAGAACAAGTTATTCGTATTCAATTGTACTTGGTGGTTTATTTGAAATATCGTATACTACACGGTTAATTCCTTTTACTTCGTTAATGATCCTTGTTCCAATTTTTTCTAGAAGGTCCCATTCCAATTTTGCAAAATTAGCCGTCATTACATCTAACGATTCAACGACTCTAATAGCACAAATATATTCATAAGTACGGAAATCACCCATTATACCAACGGTTTTCAGAGGTAAAAATACACAGAAAGCTTGCCAGAGGTTGTCGTATATCCCTGCTTTTTTAATTTCATCAATTAAAATTTCGTCTGCGTCTCTTAGAATATTGAGTTTATCTTTTTCAATTGGACCAATAATTCTTACCGCTAACCCTGGTCCTGGAAATGGATGTCTTTTAATAATATTTTCTGGTAAACCTAATTGGTATCCAATTTTTCTAACTTCATCTTTATATAAATCTTTCAATGGTTCAATAATTTTCAAAGTCATATTATCAGGCAATGTTAAATTGTGATGAGATTTTATTTTTGCAGATACATTACTAGTAGCGCTCGTTTCAACGCGATCAGGGTAAATTGTTCCTTGGGCAAGATACTTTATATCCGGATATACTTTTTCTAGTTCGATTGTCTTGCTTTCAAAGACTTCAATAAATGTATGTCCAATAATCCGTCTCTTTTCCTCTGGATCCTCAACATTTTTTAACCTTTCCAAAAATAGATTTTCTGCATCAACATAATGGAAATTTTCGAAGTTTAATGCTTTCTTAAAAGTCTCTAGTACCTCAATTTCCTCGTTTTTCCTTAACACTCCGTTATTTACAAATATACAATGTAAGCGATTTCCAATGGCTTTTTGGAGTAAGATTGCCACAACTGAAGAATCAACCCCTCCGCTTAGCCCCAAAATAACTCGATCTTTCGGACCAACTTCCATTTTAATTTTTTCAATCGCCCTTTCGACCCAGTTTTCAAGCTCCCATTCTTTTTTAGCATTAACAATCTTCTCAATAAAGTTTTCTAAAATTATTGACCCTTTTTTCGTATGTACGACTTCGGGATGAAATTGTACACCATAAAGTTTTAACTTTTCATTAGCATAGGCTGCAATGGGACAAGTGTTTGTTTTTGCTAAAGTTTCAAAACCCTTGGGCATAATTTCTGCTTGATCACCATGAGACATCCATACGACTTCTTCTTTGTCTAAAGAATCTAGTAACTTTTTACTCTGGAGAACTTCTAATTTAGTCTTTCCATATTCTTTATGGGCAAACGGCTTAATTTTTCCTCCTAATTGATGAATTATTAAATGAAAACCGTAACAAATTCCTAAAACGGGAATTTTCTCATTAATTGTATAAGTGAAGAATTCTTCCGTAAGTTGTGGACTATTTTCTTCATAAACGCTACTCGGTCCTCCCGAGAGTACAAGTCCAGTTGGTTCATATTGTTTTAATTCATTAATTGATATATCGTTAGGCAAAATCTCTGAATAAACTCCAAGCTCCCTAATACGCCTTGCTATTAAATGAGTGTATTGTGAACCCATATCTAATATACAAATTTTATCCATATGGTATTGACACTTTTACTTACTAACTTAAGTTATAATTTATTTAAATCAATAATTAATTTTCTCAATATAAAATATATATACTAAATCCTCTTATAGCGCATAATAATATTATTCCATTGGACTTTAAATGCTCAAAAATGGTGCATATTCCTATTATTATTTTGTCCCATCGATTTAATTCCTAATCTCTTGCTTCTTTTCCTGATCTTTAATACTATAAAGACAATTATCAAAGACACACCAAAATAACCGGCAAGGATAATAACTATACTCATCATACGCCAAAATCGGTTAATAGGGTAAGAATACGAGATATATACACTATCTATCATGATTCTTTCGTCAATCCATTCCCAAGTAAAGCTTCTACCATCTGAAAAATTCGAAACTGTACAAGTATAATTGAACATCTCTGGTATACTTTTTGAATATGAATTGGGAAGCTTTCCATGCGTCTTGAATTCAACGCGTTCAGTTATCGTACCATTCCATGCACGAGAAGTACCAACATCGTAAAAAATGGTCACTTCATCGTCATCAGGAGATTCAATCATGTATGCATCAAATATAAATTCTATCTTCACTGATGAATTTTCAGGGAAAGACACATTGGTTAAAATGAAATCCCTTCTATTAGACATCCCTAATCCTACCGAGTCCAAATATTCATCCCATGGATCTGACCAATGATGTTGAATAATTTTGAAAGGATTTATTAAATTATCTACTTTTATCACACAACTTGACTCCAGATTTTTAAATTCTGAAGAAAAAGGAGCCGCAAGAGTAATATTCTGAGAAGAATCCGGATTATAAATAGTATAATTACCCGTAAAACTGATATCTATTTTGTTGGAAGACTCCTGATAATAAATATTAAAGATTACATTCGCGTTCGTCATAATTAGAGAACAGTTTTCCTCGGGGAAAAAATCCCCAGTTCCACTATATTTTACTGATGCTACATCTGCCAGAGAGAAAGGAATAACAATTGTGAAAGACAATATTATAATTATAAAGATAGAATAAAACATATTTCGCCTATTTTTCCTCATTGATGTCCCTCATACTATTTTAATCTCTTATTCTATTGGATAATTTAATTTAAAAGAAGATAAGTTAATTTAAAATATTTTTATATCCTTAAAGGAAGTATAAAATTATTCACTACGAGTGAAGATGGAAAATATGTTTATTCACTCTTCTTAAAATGGGAAGGAAACCAATTTATGAGCAAAATTGTTGGACTTAAAGAAAAATCTAAGGTGTACCTGGCTAGTGCAGAAGAAAATTTAGATTGGAGAATTAAGAATAGCGGATTAATAATAGATCTTCCACTATATCTTTCAAATAAAAAAGCTTATGAACCCACTTAGGTTTTTAAAATAAAAATCTGAAAAATAAATAAAAAGTAGAATTTAAATAAATTTAGGAAACTTATTGGTTCTTATAACCATCCTCTCAATTTCATAGCATCAACAACTCTTTTTACAGATATACTATAAGCTCCCATCCGATTATAGGTATTATAATGTTTAGCGTGATCAACTGTAGATCGATAAGCATTAGTCATTACTCTGTCTAAAGCTTCAAACACTTCCTTTTCGGTCCAGAAATAACTGTAATAGCCTTGGACCATCTCAAAATAAGAAACAGTTACTCCGCCAGCATTACAAAGAAAATCTGGAATTACTAAAACGCCTTTTTCATAAAGCACTTTATCCGCGTCGGGAGTGGTTGGACCATTAGCTTGTTCAGCTAATATCTTACATTTAATATTTTGAGCATTTTTTGATGTGATTACATTTTCTAACGCGGCGGGAATTAAGATGTCAACATCCAGTTCTAATAACTCTTCATTCGTTATCGGTTGTGTTCCTTCTAAACCAACAACTGATCTTGTTTTCTCTTTATGTAAACCTGCTTTGAACGAATCAATACCATCTTTGTCGAACACCCCTCCTTTAGAATCAGAGACCGCAACAATCTTACAATTAAAGTCATTTTGTAAGAGTTTAGCTGACCAGGATCCGGCGTTTCCATATCCTTGAACTGCTACCGTCGCACCGTTTAAATTTAATCCAATATCTTTAGCAGCTTCTCTTATTGTAAAAACACCTCCTTTAGCTGTTGCTATTGATCTGCCAGCGCTTCCTCCGATTGGTAGGGGTTTACCCGTAATAACTGATGGAGCATGTTTCCGGACAATTATTTCATATTCATCCATCATCCAAGCCATTATTTGTGGTGTAGTGTAAACATCAGGTGCAGGTACGTCAATATTAGGTCCTATAAAATCTGCAAGTTTTCTTATAAAAGATCTTGCAAGAGTTTCAAGTTCTCTGTTACTCATTCCTTTAGGATTGCAAATAATACCTCCTTTAGCCCCCCCAAGAGGGATATCAACAACAGCTGTCTTCCAAGTCATCCATGCGCTCAGAGCTTTCACAAGAGAAGCACTTTCTTCAGGATGCCATCGTATACCACCTTTCATCGGACCTCTAGCAGAATTATATTGAGATCTAAAACCTCGGAATGTTTCTATTGAGCCATTGTCCATTTTCATCGTAATTTTCACTTCAATGAATCTTTCTGGAACACTTAATGCATCATATATTTCTTTATCGTATCCTAAAATCTCACAGGCTTCAGAAAGCTGATTTTGAGAGATCTTAAATGGATCTAGATCTTCACTCATATTTTCTCATCTTTGTTGATTGATTATTTAAAAAAATTATAGAAGATACCTTCTAAAATGAAATATTTATAATCTTTAATTATTTGATATTAATGTATTAAACCTTTTTTAATTTTAATAAGTTTACTATGGGAGTAGATTGGGAAAAGGTTACTAGTTTTAATTCAAATTAATTGAAAATATTTGAAAAATGGTTATTATTACAGTGAAATTATGAATCTAAAATCATTAAGTTAATCTTATTTTAAGTGAAATATTTTATAATTTATTACTTTATTTGATGTGGTTTTGAAATGGCTGAGAAAATTAACCCATTCGATGTAGCTAAAACTCAGATTGATATTGTTGCTAAAGAAATGGGACTAGATAAAAATGTTACTGAGTATCTTAAAAGAATCGAGCGAGCATTAATTGTTACAATCCCAATTATGATGGATGATGGTACCTTAAAAATATTTGAAGGCTATAGAGTCCATCATTCTACGGTTCGTGGTCCCGGTAAAGGTGGAATACGATATTCTATGGATGTTAATCTAGACGAAGTTAAAGCTCTCGCGACCTGGATGACATGGAAAACGAGTCTGTTAAACCTTCCATTAGGTGGAGCAAAAGGAGGTGTACGCGTAGATCCTAAGAAGCTTTCATTTAAAGAGTTAGAAAGACTAACAAGAAGGTATACTGCTGAAATAATCAATGTTATAGGACCAGATATTGACATACCTGCTCCGGATATAAATACTAACGCACAAGTAATGGCTTGGATAATGGATGTTTACTCGATGCAAAAAGGGCG
>JBHLLM010000148.1:0-7124 GCA_048885575.1 Candidatus Hermodarchaeota archaeon | reverse complement strand
CTCTTTTCGCTTAAAGAGTTCATCTGCTAATATTTTAATAGCTTCCAAATTGTCAGTATACGCGATTAAAAGATCGTTTGGTGGTGTTCTTAGAGCTATTAGTTTCAATTTTTTGTTACCTTTCAACGAAATCAGAAGAGGTTCTTCTAAATCGTAATGATCTTTATTTTTTTTAAGCGAAATAAGAATTGCTAAAGGGAGGTTGTTTTCTGCCTCACGCGTTAATAAATATGGGGAAGCAATATCGTAAAATTCGTCAATATTATCGTAAAATTTTGTTTCCATACTCTAATAAGAGGATACACTCTCTTAAAAACTATTCCTTCTAATTCAGATAAGCTAGATTAAAGATCATTCTTAATGTCATCCAATTGCGTTTGAAAATTTTCAATATCAGCTTTAGAAATTGTTCTGTCATGGGTTTTTTTAAGAATTCCTATAAAATCTCTAACCAGTGGATGTTCTAAAACAATGCAAGTTTGGTTTAAGGTATTAACATCAACAATAAGAGCGGAGTTTAAAGTCTCTCCCAAACCTATCACATCTCTGAATAATAGTTCATTATCTTTAGTGTATGATAAAATGACAATATCTTCTAATATCTGGGAGCCGTTGTTTTTCTTGATTATCTTAAATTCACACATATTATATTCCACTTAAATATTAATATTTGAGCTTTAAAAATAGGTTAAGTTTAATAAAACCAAATTTTTTAAAATACGCTTAATAAATTAAAATATACCTATTATTTAAAAACTTACATGTAAAATCTTTAACATAGGAAATTGATGAAAATATGGCTAGACCCTATCAGAAGGCTAATATTCCTGGACCTGAACAAGGAACGAGCGTTTTCGATCCAAAGAGTATGGCAAACATCTTGAAGGACAATAAAAAGAAAGTATTTGTTATAGGCTCTGAATCCTTAAATTGGGAGCTTGGTGAAAAAAAGGTTATCGACTACTTTGTTGAAATTGGGAAGAAATTAGATTGTCACATCGTTGCCACTGGTCATACCTACAAATATTTAAAGGACAAAATCTCAAAAAATAAATTATGGGATATGTCTTTAATAAATATTACCGGGAGATTAGTAGATAAAGATTGGAAAGGTTTAGATGGAGAAGGACAATATGGAATGGCTATTTTTGGTGGACATCTCGTTTATTACGTAAGTCAAACATTAAGTAGATTAAAGAATTTTCAAAATCATCTACGACTCGTTGAGTTAGACAAATATTCTCATCCAAATGCTAGATTTAGCCTTCCAAATTTGAGTGACGACGATTGGAAAGAGTTTTTAGAAAAATTAATTGAAAATTTATAAAAAGGAAAAAAAGATAAATATAAAAGGAGAATAACAATATGAGTTTTTCAGACATGCCTGTTGATGTGGGACCCGTTTACGAAGGGGAGCGCATTAGAGCAAAACAAATGTTTGTGGAATTAGGCGGTCCCAAAAGTGAGAAGCATTTCGAATTAGTTAGAGTAAAACCTGCTAAAGAGATAAAAGATGGACAGGTTACTTTACATGGACCTGATTTAAAAGACATGGAAGAGGGATCAACACATCCTATTGGAATTCTAGTTGAAGTAGCTGGAAGTCAATTAGAGGAAGATTTAGAAGCCGTTTTCGAGAGAAGGATTCATGAATTTTGCAATTTTGTAAATGGAATAATGCACCTCAACCAACGATATACAAATTGGATGAGAATCTCTAAATCTGCTTATGAGAAGGGCCTTAACAATTTCGAAATGTTAGGAACGATCTTAATTCGGTTATACAAAGCAGAACTTCCTATTATTGAACAAGCACAAGTTACTTTTTACACCGATGACAAAGTAATCGAAAAGCCTTATGATATCGCAATGGAAGTTTATAATAAAAGAGACGAGAGAGCTCGAACAATTCACGATGAAGATGTTGATATGTTTTATGGCTGCGTACTTTGCCAATCTTTTGCTCCTACGCACGCGTGCTGTATCACGCCAGATCGAACCTCTCTTTGTGGAAGTATAAATTGGTTCGATGCAAGAGCTGCAGCAAAAGTAGATCCTAAAGGACCACTTTTTGAAGTTCCTCCTGGAGAATGTTTGAACAAAAAGGCAGGCGAATTCACGGGTATAAATGAAATGATTAAAAAGCGTTCGTTAGGTGAAATCGAAAGAATTTATCTGTACAGCGGGATGGAATACCCTCACACGAGTTGTGGTTGTTTTGAAGCAATTGATTTCTATATTCCAGAAGTAAATGGTCACGGTATTGTTGACCGAAACTTTGATGGAATTGCAATAAATGGACTTCCTTTCAGTGCAATGGCCAATCAGACTGGCGGTGGCAAACAATTGCCCGGTTTTAATGGAGTGAGCATACAATATATAATTAACTCGAACTACCAGAGATACGACGGAGGAATAAATACTGTCGTGTGGATGCCGAAAGCTGTGAAGGATCGAGTTGCGGAATTCCTTCCAGAAGACCTTGTCCCAAAAATTGCTACTGAAGAAGAGGTTCAAGATTTAAACGATTTAAAAAGTTGGTTAAAAGAGAATAATCATCCTATTGTAGAAACTTGGGCAGAAATGGAAGAAGAGGAGGAAGAGGAAGAAGGAGAATGGGCGGCAGAAGGAGCAATGGTACCTATGGGAACGCAAGCGTTCACGATTCCCGGTGTAGGAGGTTCCGGCGGATTTAAAATAATACTTAAAAATTGTAAAATCCATGCTGAATCAATTATAATCAAGAAGATTGAACCTAAAAGCGGAAAAAAGAAATAATAAAAATTATTTTAATTTATTTTTACCTTATTTTATAGATATTTGTATTTTTCAGAGAAAAATCCAATATTTTTATAAAGTTTTAATAAATGATTTGTTTATTTTCTCATTTAGAATTTAAATCTTTTAACCTTTTTATAATATCCCATTCCTTAACGAGCTTTATTGTAGTAGGAGGGACTAAATGTTCCCAAGGTTCACCTTTTAGCATAAAATTGCGAATGTCACTTCCGCTTATTCCTTTTTTCTCTAATGAAACTTCCCATAAAATGTGGATTTTCAATCCCAAGGATTCTAGATATTTTTTCTTTTGTCTTCCCCAATCATCGTAAATCGAAAGAAAAAACACACCATTCATCGGAACATAATATTTTAATAATTCGGGAACATTTATAGGAAAAGGGACTATTGAAAAGTCTGAAAAACTTATCCCATTCTCCAAAAGCGTGTCCTTGATCATTATATAGCGTTCGTAATATGTTAGTGGATTAGCGTTTGGTTGACTGCGGTGGGGATTTGAGTCGTGGTGCTTAGTTAAAGATGGATCTGGATTTGTAATGCCTATAATTAAATGTTTACACAAATTTTTTCCTGCTAATAAAAACTTCACATGATCATTGTGAAGGATTTGAAATCTTCCATGGATCGTACCTAAATCATATTTAAATTTATGTTCTGCCATTATAAATTACATTTCAGATAATTTTCTATGGTAGTCAGTTAAGAGCTTAATCATTTTCACATATTTATAAATCGAATAATCCAAAAAATGTTAATAAGTTTGTCTTTTTGCTTTATTCACTATTTCTTAACACTTTTGCAATTTATAAATCTTTGCAGATAGATAATTCTTATTATAGAAAAATGATAACAATCGTATAAAACCTATGACTAGCGTTAATTTGTCGGAACCTCAATACAGAAGTTATGAAAAAACTCACGAAAGCAACAATAGAATTACAAAATTCATACACGCAAGCGATATCCACTTAGGGAGCCATCAGTATCGAAACGAATATAGAGCTAATGATTTTATTTTTGCATTCGAAGAAATATTGTTGCAAGCTTTCACCCATCAAGTCGATTTCATTTTATTAGGAGGTGATGTATTTACATCGTTAGAAATGTTACCCGGCAAAATGACTAAAATTGTAAACATTTTAAGAGATTTCAAACATAAAACAGACGATAGAATTCAAATTATAGCGATAGAAGGAAATCACGATATTCGTAAGTTCTCGAGAGGAGTAAGATTTAGTCATCGGGGTCAATCGTGGCTAAAATTCTTGGCGAGTTTAGGACTCATCGTTCTCCTCGATGCAGACATCAATGCTGGCCCGGAAGAGATGTTTAAACCATACGATTTTCGAATTCGAAAAGGCGGAAAAATTCAAATCAAGGATGTAGTTATTTATGGAACCAGATATTTAAAAGAAAAACCAGAGGAGTACTTATTAACACTAAAGGAAGGGATCGTAAAAAACGATGGGAATTTCCACATTCTCCTTCAACATTTTGGCATACAAGGTCAGATGAAGCACGTACCAGGCGTAAATTATGAGAAGATTATGCACCTAAAAGAGAGAGTAAATTATCTTGCCCTGGGCCATTATCATTTACAATTTATTCTAGATGATTGGGTTTATAACCCAGGATCTTCTGAAGCAGCTTGTTCTCCAGACTTTTCGTTCAAGCGAGGAATCTTTTTAGTTAAAATATCTAAAGAAGACAGGTATAAGAAAGAAGTTAAAAAAATCCATTTATCCAATAGGGCTTACAGATGGGAGCATCTTTACTTCAAAATCGAATTTCGTAAGAGAGAAAAAATGTACGATTACATTATTCAGAAGTTAAAGAGATCGTTTGATACAGAAAAAAATTATAACAGAGATCCAACGAATCCGCAAATTCCAGTATTGTTTCTTGTGTTAAAAGGTAAAAAACCTTATTATAAATGTAAGATAGATACAAAACAATTAACTCAAACTATATGTGAAAAGCTACCGGTTGTAGATGCAAAAATATATCAAAATTTTTCCAATTTTCTAACCACAATTGACACATTTGTCTGAATATTAAAATACAGTCTTGAAAATATTTTAAAGGATTAGAACAAAGATATAATTATGCATCTAAAGTCTTTTTTATTAAAAAATAAAGCATTTTCAATACTAACGCTAATATTTTCTATTTGGATAATTTTTTTGGTTTTATTAGCAGCTATCGGTGCACGCAAGATCGTATTTTTCGACGCTCTTGGACAAATAGATGTATCTTCTGAATATTCTAGCATTTTACCATGGCTAAGATATGTCATTGAACCTTTTGCTATAATAGCTTTTATCTTTGAATATGAATTTACTTGGCTTTTACTACTTTTAGTAGTTTATCCTATTATTCGAGTAATTTATATCTTCCTTAGAAAAAAGGGAAGATTATATTCAGAAAAATACAACCAAATTAGGCATGTATTAATAGATATCATATATTTTATATTTAAAGTCTTTTCTATAACGCTAGTTATAATCTTGTTAATAATCCTAATAGGGTATTTATTTCAAGGGTTCTTTTTTGTCAGTAGGTATTTCATGGTTCCTATTCAAATCGGAATACACCTTTGTTATATATTAATAGGAATCAAGGTTGGATATACGCTATTAAAATTGATTCATCCAAGGCTTAAACTTAATCTTACTAGTAAAATCGAGAATAATATTAGGAGAGCTAGTTCGAAAAAGACAAGAATTTCCTATAATTTTAGAAAAGAATCTGTAATTTTTGCAGGAATTATATTTTTATTGCTGGGCACTAATATAGTGTTGATATCGATTCAGTTCCCTCCTCACAAAATCATTCCTACAACACCTCTCGAGGATGATGAATTTTTATTTGATTTTCATGTTCACACAACTTTTTCTGATGGTTGGCTTACTCCCGAAGAAAGAGTTATATGGTACATGGAGCAAGGTATAACAGGAGCAGCTTTTTCCGATCACGAAAACTTAAGAGGAGCTCGATCTGCTCGAGAATTTGTTGAAAAAAATGGATTAGATTTTACAGTTTGGATTGCAGAAGAATGGACAAATCACGAAACTAGCCCAGAAATTCATATGAATTACTATGGTTTAGAAGAAGAAATCGTTCCTCCTGAATCTTATACCCCTGGAGGTCCTAAAGTGATGAATGCTTCAGAGTTAATTACATATGTAAAAGCCAATGGTGGTTTTATAACAGTAAACCATTATCATTACGAACCTAATCCTGAAGGAGGATTTGGAACCCCTTATACTCTTGATCAATTACGAGTTTGGGGTATAGATGGTTTTGAAATAATTAATGGAGGAAGTTATAACAAATATACTGAAATTCGTGAATTTTGCTTGAATAACAGTTTAATTTGCATAGCAGCATCCGATATCCACACAAACGAAGATTTAAACACATTTATCAAGCTCAAATTAGATGATCCTAACAATAAAACAATTGCAAATATCTTTAAGAATTTAAGAAACAACACACACGAAGCAGTTGCAATTCAATTTTATCCAGAAATTGTTGAATTTCCAGGAGAATTAACAGATTTAGGTTTATATGTTTTAGAGGATTTTATTAACTATTTTTTAAACATAGATACATACCAAGCACTTTCTTGGATTATATGGTCCTCATCAATTTATGCAATATTCGTCTTATTCTACAAAAAGATAAAAAAAGTCGAAATAAAGCATCTAAAGTTAAAAATTAGTTAGAAATCTTCTTTTTTTTTTTGATTGATTTAAATATAATATGAATTCTTATCTTCACCATATTTTTCGTTATCGTCGTCTTCGTCGTCATCGTCGCTCTTTTTACCCATGAACATATTTGAGAAAAATTTCCTTAATTCATCAGGATCATTCATAATATCTTTTATTTCGTTCATATCAATCCTCATTACTCCTTGGTTCTTAAAAGGTGACATACTAGCCTTCATCTGCCTCTCGATCTTCTGTTTTCGCCGAACATGCATTATTATTTCTTTTTTCATTAGTTCTCTTAATTCATTTGCTACTAATTCATCTAATTCACTTGGTTTGAAAGATAGAAGTGATTCTTCTCCATAGAGTTTAGAAATTTTCTTAATAACCCTTTCTCTTTTAGCATCTGGGATTTGGTCGATAGTATCTAATTGTAGAATCGATACAATATTCAACCAGTCAAGCTGTAAAGCCCAAACTTCTTTTTCTGTCATGTTTTCTAAAATTTATGTTAACAATTAAAATAATTTTGGATTTAAGTTAAATGTTTTCTTATGATTTTTCAACAAAATGTAAACATATAAATCTATGCTTTTTGTAATATTAAAT
>JBHLLM010000147.1:0-7154 GCA_048885575.1 Candidatus Hermodarchaeota archaeon | reverse complement strand
ACTCCTGCTAATTTCCCCGTATCTTTGTTAAATATTGGTTGATTTGCTTCTGGAATATGGAAAACTCCTTTTGGATGATATCTTCCATTAACTATATCAACAAATCCTTTTTCTTTTTCTGTTTTTGTCATCTTTTAATCCTCCTTAAGTAAACTATTTGGATTCATTAATATTGTAGTTGTAACATGAGAACCAACTCCAGCGTGACTAATTGCTAAACCTCGTTTAGCATTCTTAACTTGCAAACTAGTCCAATCTTCGGGTTTTTCACGACCAAAGGCATCCCATTTCTCTTGAGGTTCATGTATTTCATCCCAGCGATTCCAAATGTGGTATCCAATCTCAGCAATTTGCATCAATCCTGTAGCTCCTACAGCATGCATGCATCCTATTAATCCTCCACTTAAATTACTTGGTAATTTTCCTTGTTTTCTAGTATTTGGGTTGATAAGATAAGCGTCTCCAGATTCTATATAGTCCCTCCCTTCACCATATGGACGTAATCCCAAATCTTCATAAGATTGAATATCACTAATGGTAAATGCATCGTGTAGCTCAATGACATCAAGGTCCTCTATTGGATCTACAATACCTGCCATCCTATATGTATAATATGCTGCCATCCTAGCAGCTAAAAATCCTGTAAACCCGGGATATCTATCGGATCCAGGGAATCTCGTCCCTAATTCTTTATATGTATCTAGTGTTTCATTTGGTAATAGCGGAATTGACATATTTCTTCGGTCTGCTACTCTTAAAGTATGGCTTCCTGCTGCAATATAAATTCTAAGGGGTTTATCCGTGATTTCATAAGCTGTTTTTTCATCACAAACTATACCACATGCAGAACCTACGCTCATCAAGCAACAATCCAATGCTCTTAGTGGATAGGCAACAATCGGTGAAGTTTTGACATCTTCTATTGTAATCTTCAATGGTCCTTGAGCATGGGGATTCATTCGAGCATATCCACGATTTTTTACAGCAATCTCTGCCATCGTATCCCTGAACGAATCCTCTTCCTTTCCAAAGATTTTCCAATACCTTTGAGCCATGACTGCATAATAACCTGTGTAAATATGTCCGAGTGGAGTTTCCCAATCTTTATCTGCTGCAGAAGAAATGAGGTGGTTTCCTTCGTCAGTAGGTACTTCATCCATTCTTTCCCAACCTAAAGCAAGTGCACAATCACTGTACCCTGATGCAACAGTCTTTACAGCTTCCCACATCGCAGATCCTCCAGTGGCACCTCCCGTTTTAACCCCTATATTTCCGAGGGGATCTAATCCAAGTCTATCGTGGATCACTGCCTCTCCTAAGAGCTGATCGCCAAAGTGATCTGCGAAATGGCCGTAATAGCATGTATGGATATATTGTTTTAATTCAGATGGTGTCATGTTGACAAAATCAGCAGCAGCTGTGAAAGCTTGAATGCAGAGCTCTTCAGTTCGAGTTTCAGGGAACGCCCGATCAAACTTAGACATCCCTACTGTTGCTAAATATACGGGCCTCATTAATTTGGGAATCTTCAGTTGTTTGTCGCTAAATTTTATCATTAATTAATCACTTCTATAGTTAATATCTTGGTTTATTTTAAGATTTTAAAAATTCAAAAGATAGATATCTTAATTTCACTTTGAATAAAAGATTTTTAATTATCTTTGAATTAAAATAATGGGAAAAGATTCCTATTTATATTGCAGATGATAATTTTAATATTTTAAGAAGATTGTATGATAATTATGGATACAAGAATATCTGAATTTTCTCCAATTCGCATTTCTCGATATGTCTCAGAATTAGATTTACTATCCAACCCAGTTCTTAAAGCTCAAGAAAAAGAGTTTTTAGCTGATTTATATGATTTTATGGAAAGAGAATTAGATCCCGAGTTAAGAAAATTAGAAGAATTGAATTATCTAGTAGAAGAACCAACCCAAGATAAAAAGAGAGACATTGTTATTGGTATAATGAAAAAACTGGCTCAGAAAGGATATTATTCTACTATTTTAAATTCTGATGATTATGAAATTGGGAGGATAACACGAAATGCACTTATTGCCTATGCAATTTGTGGAGGTAGATGGAGTGAGTACAGCGAACGATATATTGCTGGAAACTATAGTGTAGAGATGGGCAGACTTGCTGGAGGTACTCTATACTGCAACCCTGTGAATTATGCGTCGACCGAATCGCAAAAAGAGAATTTTTTGATTCCCGTTGCCAGAGATGGCCAAATTGGCGCATCAGCTATGACAGAATTCAACGCAGGTTCTGATATTTTTAGTATGGAGATGAAATTATCTGAAAAAGATGAAACTATCATTGCGAAGGGTAAAAAGCTTTTTATAACTAACGGTATGATCGCTGATTATATTGTACTTTATGGAAGATTAGATAACGGACAACTAGGTGCAGTTGTAGTAGATACTGAGAATCAACAGTTAAAAAACTTGAGAACTACAAGGGTTAGGACTTATGGTATGACAGATGCTTTTGTAAGTCGCTTGATATTTGACAGAGTAGAAATTCCTAAAGTAAATTTACTTCATGGTCATGGTTTAGATATCGCATTCCACCAACTTACAGAGGAAAGATTAGTCATAAGCGCTGAAGCTCTTGGAGACGCTATGAAGAAGTTATTATACTCTCATGCGTATGCTCTTCAACGTAGACAATTCGAAAGAAGACTCCATCAATATCAAGTTATACGGTTCCCAATATCTCGAAAGATTCGAGAATTGAATTTAATGACAACCGCATTACTACAGTACGCAAGAGAAATGGATACACACCCTGAATTGGCGAGTTCAAAATTAATGGCTGCTAACGCTATGGGCTTAAAAATTAGTGCCACTGAATTAGGTTTTGAAAGTTCAATCCATTGCTTTAGAACATTGGGAGGTCGTGGATTTACAAGGCAATATGCTAATGAGATTGGATTACTAGATCCTTATTGCATGTTGCACGGAGGAGGATCTAATTATGTCTTGGAAGACAGCGAATCAAGGCGATTCTTCAAATATAAACCACCTAAAAGCAAATATGAAGATTCTATTCCTAAAATTGATTATTAAACTGTTTTATCATAACTTTATCCAATTCTATCATGTGCTATAGGAAGAGGTTTTCTGAAGATAAAAATTACATCTGATCCTTTGAACAATCAGTTTTACTATAATTTAACACCGATCAAGTTATTAAAAAGAATAACTTTTTTAATATAGACAATGGACTACTATTACAATTTTGAAACATTTGATATTACTCAGATAGCTGAACAATATAAAGATAAGAAAATTGGAGAAATTTTTCCCAATCACACTATTGTTCGTAATAATATGGGACAATTCATGGAAATCGTATGGGAAGAAAAATCTCTTAATTGCGATTTAAAATTATCACTCTCTAAGAATAAAATACTTCGAAATCTAAAAACAGTTTATTATATTGGTGAAAATTTAGAACGACAGTTTAATAAAAGAGGCGTTAAATCATTATACGATTTAAAAATCAATCTGAAGTATAATAATTCAGCCCATCATGTTTTAGAATTAATAGAAAACAAAAAATATAGGAGTTTGTGTCGAAATAAAAGTGTTTATGATCTCGATGTTGCTTTTTGTTTTGATGTAGAGGCATTACTATTTCTTGATATAGAGACGTTAGGATTATATGATAGTCCAATAATCATGGTTGGTTTAGGATATTTTAAAAATAATAAATTTGAAATTCATATATTATTTGCGAGAGATTTGGAAGAAGAAATTGCTATGTGCGAGCACCTTAAAAAAGAGATATTGCCAAATTATAAGTGTTTTATTACTTATAATGGTAAAAGTTTTGATATCCCATACATAGCTAATCGATTTATGTACTTTTTCGACGAAAATCCTATGATCTCTGAAGAAGAAGAGCCTTATGAGAGGTTTAACAGTAAATTTCATCATATAGATTTATATCATAATTGTCGTAGGAAATATAAAGGAAGCTTTGAAAACTATACGCTCACAGAAATGGAGAATAAATTATTGAATATGAAAAGAGAAAACGAACTGCCTAGTGGTCTAGTAGGGTTATGCTATAAGAAGTATTTGGAAGCTCCACTAAGATATGTGGGTTTAATAAAAGAAATAATCGACCATAATTATTGGGATGTCTATTCTTTGCCTTTAATCCTTCAAAAATTATTAGAAGATTAATTTTTTTTTTCAAAATTCAATTGAATGATTGAAAATATAATAGTTCGAATCTATAATCAAATATTTTTGTAAAGTAACTTTAATTAAATTTTAAATATTCTTAAAGCTGATAACTATGGAAGAATTAGAAAAGAAATTATTTGATCAATCTTGGACCCTAAAAAATAGGGATAAAATTACATTAAAAATGCAAAAAATTCAATATGATGTAATAATAATTGGAACTGGTATAACTGGAGCAGGAGTTGCAAGAGAGGCCGCAATGAGAGGCTTGAAAGTTGCCATAGTTGATATGCAAGATTTTGGCGCCGGAACCTCTTCAAGAAGTACAAAAATGGCACATGGTGGAATAAGATATGTAGCTCATGTATCTGAATTTGATTTAGTTAAAAAAGCAACTCAAGAAAGAAATTGGATGAGGGTCCATATACCCCATTTAGTTAGGCCAATACCCTTTTTTCTACCAGTAATAGAAGGAGCAAAGATTAAAAAACGTGATTTACAAGGTGCTACTAAACTTTATGATTTTTTAAGCGATAATAAGTCTGATTATAAAAATTTTAAAGGTAGCAAATCATATACAGCTGAGGAAATATATAAACTGGAGCCAAATTTTACAAGAAAGGGCTTAAAAGGAGGAGTAATATATTATGATACAAACATAGATGATGCTCGTTTAACAATTGAAATTCTAAAGGAAGCAATCATAAGAGGAACAGATGCGGTAAATTATTGTGAGGTTGTAGGTTATATAAAAAACAAGGGGAAAATTGTTGGTATTAGGTGCAAAGATCTTCAAAACGAATCTAACTTTGAGATTCGGGGTACTTTAGTTGTTAATGCCACAGGGATATGGACAGATAATCTTTTAGAAAGTTATCCTGAAAATATTCCAAAACCACTAATTAGGCCTACGAAAGGGGTCCATCTCTTATTTAGACGGGAACACATAAAAAATAATATGGCAAATGGTCTATATTCTGCTGTTGATAATAGATTTTTTTTTGTTATTCCAAGGGATAAAAAATACACTCTCGTAGGAACAACTGATACTGATTATCAAGGTGATTTAGCAAATCCATTTTGTGATAAAGAGGATGCGGACTACTTAATTAATTCTGTTAAATTATATTACCCAAAAGCAGATTTAAGTCATAAAAACATTCTTTCTACATATGCAGGAATTAGACCGTTAGTAATGCAAAAAGGAAAAGCAGAAAGCGAAGTTTCACGACAACATGTTATTTTTTTTTCTGATGACAACTTATTGACTATTTCTGGTGGAAAATTGACGGAATGGCGTGAAATGGCTGAAGACTTATTTGAACACATTGAAGAAAAGAAAATTTTTCCTAATATTCATAGAGATAAATACTGGTCAAGACAGCCATTCATCATTTCATTTAAAAAGGAAGACTGGCTAGGAGTAATCGAAAAATCAGGTGTCATTATAGATGAAGCCCTCTCGGATCATTTGTATCAACAATATGGGAAAGGTGCTATAAAGATCCTCGATATGATAAAAAAGGACAAATCTCTAAAAGAACGAATTATCGATGAAAATGATTTTATAAAGGCAGAGATTCTATATGTATTACGATATGAGTTATCACCTCACTTAATTGATGTATTCTGCCGGAGAACAGAGATGTCACTTTGGATACATCACCGAAGAGCGTCTGAAGCAGCTGAAGTAGTAGCAGAAATTATGAAAAAGGAATATTTATGGGATGACGAAATAAAGAATCGCGAGATTAAAACTTATTTAGATTATGTGAAAAAATCAGTATCGTTCATAATTGAATGATCTCTTTTTGTCTTCACTTATTATTTTCACAAATATAATGTCATTTAAAAATTGGACTAGATATAATATAAATACTTAAATAGTGATATTCAACATAATAACAAATTTAAATTAATTTAAAGGAGTGAAATTTTGTGATTTTTCAATTTAAGGAAGGATTTTTAATACCTTTAGCGGCAATGGCTGGGTTCTTTGTTCTTATCCTGGGGATTATGTGGTTAATTTATGGAGTATACGAAGCTAAACGAAGAGGTTCTGTAAAAGAGAGGAAAGTAGAGGATTGGGATTTCAAATTAACAAAATTTTTAAAAGTAATAACCTACTTAGGTATGGTTGTTGGTGTTCTGAGTTTATTAAGTGGAGTTTCTGGGTTGTTATATAATATTCCCCCAAGTGGAGCATTTGCACGTAATATTGAACTAGCAGGAGGAGAAGCTGGACCAAGTGTTTTTACTTCTGTATTACTAATTATACTGGGGATCCTCACGTTTTTAAAACCTATGAACGATATCCCCATTGCTAGTGTTGTTGGACTTTTAGCTGGATCTGCCGTAGTAGCGATAATTGTAATTGCATTGCCGGGAGAAGCGTATGAACTCATTGGAATATGGATCAATCCTACGTTATTCTTTGTTATCCTGTTCATAATCGTTTTTGCAATTGTTGCGCTTACGGCAAAATTCTATATAGGAACACTTATGGGAATATCAAAAATAATATCATGGCCATTTTTTGCCTTAATAGTCGCTGGATTCTGCTTTTTACAAGCTTTCTTGCTCTTAGTTCCAGGAATATCAATATCAGGAATTTTTTAATTTAAACTTCTAATCTTTTTTATTATTATTTCTGAATTCTTAAAAGAAGCTAAATCTATGAGATGGATTTTTGTTAATTTCCCCTTTAATATCGTTTCCTAAATTGTATTGGCAATTTGGGCAAGTTTTTGAATCTGTAATGTCAATTTTAGTAAAACGGTATCCACTTCTCCCTAAAATTAAGTGGTTGCAGTTTGGACAGTATGTGTTTCCTCCTTTATCATGATTGATATTCCCTACATAAACATACTTTATTCCCACTTTTTTAGCGATATTATATGCTCTGTCTAAAGTTTCATAAGGAGTTCTTTTTATAGAAGGTTGCTTAAA
>JBHLLM010000146.1:0-7170 GCA_048885575.1 Candidatus Hermodarchaeota archaeon | reverse complement strand
GCTTTAATAAGACCTGGAAGAATAGATAGAATCTTATTAGTTCCCGCTCCGGATAAAAAAGGAAGAGAAACAATATTGAAAATCTTCACTAAAGATATGCCACTAACGAGTAACATAGATTTAGCTACGTTAAATGAGAATTTAGAAGGCTATTCTGGAGCCGATGTTGAAACATTATGTCGTGAAGCAGGCATGATTGCGTTAAGAGAAAATATGAGGGCCAGAAAAATTTCCGAAGATCATTTTAAATTAGCTATAGAAACCATTAATCCTAGCATTACTCCAAAGATAATTGAATTTTATGAAGGTTTTAGAAAAAAATTAAAAAGCCTAATTATTGAACAAACAAAGGAAGATCGAATGGTTATCTAATATTCATAAAGTTAATTTGGAATTAATAATTTCTATTTAATGAATATAATTTTAAACTTTATTTAATTAAAAGGTGAATAATTATCGAATCACAAAGATGGAATCAAAAGCCCATAGTGAATTCATTAATCGACATACTAATTAAAAATAAGGGAGAAATATTAGACAAACGATTAGAAGAGCTACTCAAGAAGGAATTTCCTTTTATTAATCCATTAGTATTAGAAGAATTACTGATGAAATTAGAAAGTCGAAGCATTATTAATGTTTTTCGAGTCTCAAAAACCAAGAAAATGATTGTTCTCAACAAAAGAAATCAAGAAATTAAAGCTGAAGTTATGGAAGAGTTAAACTGATTGGAGCTTTTTCCAATTCATACATTCTTGCGATAAAGATGTATTTTCAGTGTGAGATTTAAATTTTCTCTCCCTAATATCCACAAAGATAGGATAATTCACTGCATTTCCCATTAGTAACATCTCTCCGACTCCTAAACTTGAGATCATGTCTGCATAATCTTTAGTAATTGTTTCTGAGCTATCCATTAAGTGTTTTAAATCATAGGGGTTTTTAATATTAAGAATTAACTTTGAATTTATCTGAGACAAAGCTGTAGCACTTAGCTTTTTGGGTCTTTGACTAATCAAACATAAACACGCCATGAATTTTCTTCCTTCTCTTGCGATAGTTTCAATAATATATTTAGATAATGCCTTAGAATGAGCTGCTTCAGGACAAAATTGATGTGCTTCTTCAACAATTAACAAAAATGGAGGTATTTCATTTTTTCTTCTTAAATAAAATAGTTGATGACATATATAATCCACAATAATTTGTTTTTTACGAATTGATATTTCATTTTTAAGGTTAAAAATAGAAATTTCACCTTGATTTATGACATTTTTCATGACTGGATTTTCTTGTGGTCCAAAGAGATTTAATCGTTCTAAATCAGACAACCATCCAATTAAGGCTTGTTTTGTGCTTTTTCCACCCTCAGCTTCTTTTTCAATTAATTCTATAATACTATTTAGAGTAAATTTCTTGTTTATTTCCTCCATTTTTCTTAGTTTCTTAATATATTTTGACAGCTCTCTTATCTGAACATTAGAAATTTGTTCTTGATACACTTTATAAGCGAAAGCGTTCAATTTGGGGACTGAAATTTGAAAATAAGAAGTATCAATTACTTTAACCTTATTTTTTAGGTTAGGAATGTTGTTTAAATATTGATATTCTCCGTGAACATCAATCAATATAATTGCAGGAGTACCATCAGTTTCTTCACGCGTTAGCAGTTCCTCAATAATAATTGATGTTAAATAACTTTTACCTCCTCCCGAAATTGAAAGAATAGCAAAATGTTTATTTAATAACCGATCCATATTAATATAAGCATCTAGATTAGATACCTTTATTTTACCCAAATTTAGTCCTCTTTTTTCATCAAGTCCAATAAAACTTTTGAGAATTTCTTGGTCAACTAAGTATACTTCCTTGCCCGGACTTGCAGGATACATCATCCTTTTAATCGTTTTTATTTCAAATGTGCTAGATTCTTTAAATTCTATAATCCCTAAGTTCCTTACAATAGCAACAGCATATTCAAAATCATCGCTTGGAAATAAACCCCTAAGAATATTTGGATTATTTTCGTTGCTATAAGCTTTAATTGTTAAGGCATCCGAAAAATATTCGTTTAACAACACGATTTTCTCAACTATGCCAATTAAATATCCTTCAATCGATTTCGTAGACACAAATAATCCTTTCTTGACAAATATCCCATCAGTCCGTTTGTTTATTACGAATGGATATTTCAAAACATCAGGTAATTGAAGGAAATTAAATACAATTCCAAGCTTTACAGACATTAATTTAAGTAAGAATTAAAATTAATAAAAAGAAGACTAGTGGTAAAATTTACTGATTTAAAAAAATGTAAATTTATTATAAAAATAAAAAAAAGCTCTATTTCTCCAATTTTCCCATAACCTTTAAGATTAAATAATATCCATTTTTCCAAAAGTAAATCATAAATAGCGTAACAGCTAAAATTGCAAATAAAGATATTCCTGCGAATAAAATCCAGTTTCCAGTTGAAAATGAAGTTAATAGTGCAGAAAAAGGGGTACTTTCGCTAGGACCAATTAAAATCTCTTGAATTATAGATATTACAATACCTATTATAATTGCCATTACACTTATTAACAAACCCCCAGCACCAATTTTAACATCAATACGATTTTTGTATTTTTCCTCAATTTTTCTAATATTGAAAATGAAGTGTAACACCCATTTTCTTCCTTTTTTAAATAACCCAAAGAAAAATATTAAGAGAAAAAACAGACCTGCTAAAATTCCTGCGATTATTGCAATTTGGTAACCCAAAGATAATCCTAAGAATGTTTCGAACTTCCCAGTTGGCATGATAAAGTCAAATATCGACCAAATACCTCCGATAATGCATGTTAGGCAAGCAAGAACGATAAAAATGTAAAATATCATTCCTACTAGTTTTTGGTTAGAAGAATAAATTGCTTCGGAATTTGAATATGGTTCATCCATTTTTTATACCAATCTATTTTATTTAAGAAATTTATAACATTCTAAATATATAAAATTGATTATTAACGCTAATATTTAAAATAAAAAGAGAAATGTGAAGAATTTAATTAGATTCTTTGTTTTGGAATATATTAATATAAGTTTTATGAAAATTCTTTTCATTTAGAATCGAATATAGCTCATTCGATAAATTATATATTTTGCTATAGATATTATTTCGGTCTTTATCAGGTATCCATTTTTTATCTGCTTTACATATATTTTCAGCAGCACTAACGACATCTGAAAACAATCCCGCACCACTTGCGGCTAAAATTGCCGCTCCTAAAGATGTGGCTTCCTCGATCACATTTCTAACGCAAGTTATACCTAATACATCAGAATAAATTTGATTCCAAAAATCTGAGCGAGAACCACCTCCAGTAAGCTTTAATTCTTTTGGTGCAATTCCTAATTCCCTAAAAATTTCGATATTTTTTTTAACTTCAAAAGCTACTCCTTCTAAAATAGAACGGATGATATCTCTTCTTTTATGACCTAACGATAAACCATATATCAAACCTCTCGCGTATGGATTCCAATGTGGTGCTCCAGCACCAACTAAATGAGGAATTGCTAACAACATATTAGCACCAACGGGTGATTTTTCTGCTTCTTCTGTTATAATTTCATAAGGATCTTGATTTTGTTCATCTGCAATTCTGCATTCTTCGCTTCCTAATTCGTCCCTAAACCACCTTAAAAAAGCACCAGTAGTGAAAATGCTTGCTTCTTGAACCCATATGCCAGGGATTGCATGACAACTGCATAAAACTCTTTTTTTTGGATCAAAATTGGGTTTTTCCAGAAATGCTAACATAAAACTTCCAGTTCCTGTGGTTAATTTTACCGTTCCTGGAGAAACTACTCCTACTCCTAACGCTGCTGATTGTTGGTCTCCTGCTCCTGAAACAACTAGGGTTTTTTTATCAAATAAAATTTCTTCAGTCTTAATTTCACCTATCTCAACTCCGCTTTCGATTGCCTCTGGCATTTTGTCTAAATCTAATTCTAATTCTGAAGCTATATCTTCTGAGTATTTTAAACTGTTAATATCAAATAGCATTGTTCTTGAAGCGTTAGAATGATCGGTATAAAATTTCCCCGTCAACTTATAAATAATATAATCTGAAACTAAAAGGAATTTATGAGCTTTTTGATAAATCTCCGGTTTTTCATCTTTAAACCAGAGAATCTTAGTTGCCGAAAAGTATGGGTCTATTGTTAATCCCGTAGTCCGATAAATTTTATCAATACCTATTTTAGTTTTTATAAAATCTACTTGGTTTGTGGTACGTCGGTCTTGCCAAACTAATGCATTATGTAATGGATTCCCATCTTTATCGACGGGTACTATAGTCTCTCTTTGGTTAGTTACTGAAAGGCTTACTATTTCCGTTTTATCAATTCCACTCCGCCGTATTGCACCTTCAGTGGTTTTTTTAAGCGATTCCCACCAAGAATTTGCGTCTTGCTCCACATATGAAGGAGAGGGATAAAAACTCTCCCACTCTTGATAATCACTTGATATAATTGATCCCGCTAAATCAAAAATAAATGTCCTGCAGCCAGTAGTTCCAAGGTCAAGTGCTGCTATAAACATAATTAATATTTCTCTTTTAATTTTTAATTTTAGTGATAAATTATAGATAGAAACATATATATAAAAATAATAATAATTCTTTTCTTTTCAAGTTTTGTTTCTATTTCACCTTTTTGAAGCCACATTGTTGACATATTAGTCCTACCTCCGTACCATAAACCTGAGTTAATAGACTATTACATATTGGGCATTTTATATCTGAAGTTGGGAACCACTGTCCTTTTATATTAGGCATTTGTTTTAAAGTGTTAATAAACTTCATTCTCTCTAAATCCTTTTTATTTATTTGCAACAACTGTCGCTCTTCGGCAATAGATTTTCCTTTTGGGGCTAATACCATTAAGAATTTCATTTTCTTTGCACTGTTTAGTAATGAAAGAGTTCTTAATATAGCTTCTTCTTTATATTGTTCAAATAATGTAGCTAATTCTGGGGGTGCTAGAGCTACTAATATCGCTTGGGAATCTTTAGATTCGTAATCAACTTTTTGGATAAGGAATTGGAATATTCTTCTTTCTTGGTCCATTCCCCAGATAAAATTCCATGGCTTTATATCGTAATCCTCATTATTGGGTCCAACAATTCTTTTAATGCATTCCAAGTATGAATAATGTTCATATTTATACATATTTGAAAGCAAATCATCAAAAAAACTAGGTTCAATTAATGGAAATGTTTTGATTATATTTTTGAGTGATAATAGTTTAACTTCAGTTAATATTTGTGTGTTAAGATTATCCCATGGAGTATATGTAAAAACGGAAAAAAACCCATTCATGATTTTCAAACCTAATCTAATTTATCTTTTAAAAGTTTATATTTACAATAGAATAATGGTTTAAAATATAAAAATAAGATTTAAGAAAGATTACTCCTAATTTCTTATTAACAACTAGCCGAGCTTGGTAAATGAACGGGATTTGGGATTTAAAAACGGATGCAATAAAGAAAGGAGATAATCTTAGAGATGTATCAAATCTTATCGATAAAACTCTGAAAGACGATAATGGTTTTACTCATTATTTCTTTAATAAAGTTAATTTTAATAACCCTTGGTACAAAATACCAGAACACGATTTCAAACTATTTGAAAACTTTATTGAAGGAGGATCTAGAGCTTATCCTTCTGATGGTAGTATTCCATGCGATGTAGTAGCAAGTGAAGCGAGAAAAGTACTCAAGAAAATTGAACTGTGCTCACAAGATCCCAATCACCATTATTGTGAAGATGCTCGTGAAGTATTAAAAAACGGTAAATTATCGTCAGTCCGAGGTACATTAAAACTCTATCTGGGCAAATATACAACCCGGGATTGGAGAAGAAAAAGATTTACCGACGATATCGATTTTTGGATGTTTCAGACCAATTTATTGGAGTCTTCTTTAAAAGAATGTAGTTTTATAAAAAATAAAGAAACAGGAGAATGGGAAAAAACTATTGAATGGAGAAAACATGAAACAAACGAAAGTAAGCACGAAACACTTTTTGCTGCAAACAATCTAAACCAATTACTTGATTTTGGAGCGGGAAGTTATCTCGAAGGTTCAAGTCTGAAAGAAATTTTTGATAAGAAAATTAAAAGAGGTCATGATGTAGATTTAAGCGATATTATTAATGTTGCTATGGTGAACAACGGTATTGATGGTATTCATAAAGATGAGTGGTTAGATGCATGGAGTTCTTTTGAACAGGCTGCAAATACGCGAAATACTAGAACCACCTCTAATTTAATAAGCATTTGTCGCTATTCCTTTGCTATTGCTGACCACCTTGAAAAAGTTGGCAAAGCTATTAAAAAATATAAAGCTATTATTCTGGATAAATCTGAATATTCCGAAGAGAAGATTAAATCACTTTGTACTATTTCTATACATTGGAAAAAGTTTTATGAAATTAATGGAGCTAGCGAAACAAGAAAGATAATTTACGATTTTTATAGTGAACAAGCGAAAGAGAAACCAATACACGCACAAAACTTAAGAATTTTTGCAAACAAAATTTTAAATCTCATAAACTCTAAATACGAATATCTTAAGGTTATTTTCGAAGTTGAGTAGTAATTTTCAAATTATAAAATAAAATTTTATTAATTTAGATTTCAATTTCTCAATCATGACTGAATTTAAAATTGTTATAAAAAAAAGTTGTTTTTTCTGTGAAAAGCTACTAAATTGGCTCGAGGATAAAGGTATTGATTACAAGGTATTGGACTACCAAGATCCAAAAGATTTTAAAGATCCATTAATGAAAAATCCGACATTCAATAGCCTCTATTGTGATATGAGTGCCTGTGTAGAGAGTTTACCCCTCATAGTGAAAAATGATAAAGAGTTTTTCTACAGCGAAATATGGGATTTGGTTAACAACACTATCATAGAAGAAAAAGCTAAAGAGCTTTTTGAAATATAGCTTTTTTATTTTTCTTTATAAATTTATGCGTTTTTAAATTTTAAAAGAGTATGGCAGTTGATTTATTATTTTTGTAAAGCCCAAAAATATTCTCCGCCTTCTTTTACAAATTGTGCTTTTGAAAACTTTGTTAAATCAATAAGTTCTTTAAATGTCTTTTCATCGTAAAATTTTGCAA
>JBHLLM010000145.1:0-7183 GCA_048885575.1 Candidatus Hermodarchaeota archaeon | reverse complement strand
TAGTAAATAACTAAATTACCAATAAAGAACTCTTGATGACTTCCTGATCCTAAAAATCATACTATACTATGAATATTGGCGTATTAATAAAATAAGATAAAAATAATTATAAATGTATTAAATCTCCTCGCTAGATTCCTTACCTAACAAGCGCATAACAGAATCTGCAAGTTTATTTTGACTTCGACTCATAATCCCTTTAATTTTTCCTTCTTTTCCAAGAACGCGGAGCATGATACCGTTCCAAACTGAAGATGGATTGCCTTTTTCCTTCTTAAATCTATCTCTATGAACATCTACGCTAATATTATCGTAATTCTTAGAAGCGTCTGAACACTTAAAGCATAAAATACATTTATCTATGTCAACAACTATATCCTTACCTTCTCGCGACATAGCATCCACAGCACATTCCTCAGTAAACGCATCAATTACTTTAGTGTCTTTTTCAGTGCAATTGAATTTAATTGAACCATCAACTACCTTGCGTACCTTTTGACCGTTATCCAGAGTTCGAACTTCTTCATCGAATTCTGCAAGAGAACCATTTTCTACTAATAATATCTTAGGTTCGCCATTGATTAATAATTCAAGCGTATATCCTGGACATATCCATGAACAACTTCCACACCAAATACATTTTTCTGTGTCTACGACTACTTTTTTATTCGATTCAATTTGCATTTCTTCTGGGGTCCCTATTGCGGTTCGTTTTAAAGGTTCATCGTAAATTGAAACGGTAACAGGGCAAACTCGATGACAAAAGCCGCATTCAATGCATTTAGTTTCGTCATATTTCAAAATACTCTCATGTGAGAGCATTTTATAAACATAGTGAGTAATATTTTCATCAATTTCAATTGCTTTCTTAGCTGGTAGTGACATTTTCTATTATTTAATATCCATTTTTTTTAGAGATATTAATAAATAAATTACATGAAATAATAAAACTTTCAGTTATCTTCTAAAAGTAGTGATTACCAAAAAATAAACGCTTTCGTTTGAAATTAAAAAAAAGTGATTAATTATTGAATTATAGATGTGTTTTTAGGTTTTGACCCGCAATGGGGACAAAATTCGGCTTTATCATATACAAGACCATTGCATTTATGACATTTTGAAGTAAAGACTCCTATGCTTTCTGGGTAAATAATCTGATGACCACAAGAACCACAATATTTATTAGATAAATATGTTGATTCTCCACAATTGGTACAGATTTTTTTCGAATCAATAAAAGGCAGTTCTATTTTCTCTGTTTTCTTCTTCTGACTTTTATTTTCTACAACTCGATGTAGGATTAATGCTAGTACTCCAGAAAGAATAAATGGGACGACTATTGCTAATAACGCCAAACCTGTTTCAGCAGTAAGAATGTTTGTGGTAGTAACAACACTGATGAGTACTGTAACCAAAAATGCTATTGTTTTATAACCCATTTGCGTTATTAATCGTGATGAATTTTGATCTTTTGTATACAAAAGAATATTATCAGTTGCTCCTTCAGAACGTTGAGTTTGAATGTTCCTAACTGTTTTTTTTAATTGGATATATGTTGTTATTATAACGAGTACCAATGAAGTAAAGAATACACCAATAACGGAGATATACAGTTTAGGAATTGAAAAG
Source organism: Candidatus Hermodarchaeota archaeon (assembly GCA_048885575.1). Taxonomy (GTDB): domain Archaea; phylum Asgardarchaeota; class Lokiarchaeia; order Sigyniarchaeales; family SOKP01; genus SOKP01. The sequence goes on along the minus strand of JBHLLM010000145.1, from coordinate 5,554 downwards.
GCTCCAAAATCAAATGTTTGCTCTATCAGATAATAGCGAAACCATGGAATCATGAAGCCTGTCTGTAGAAGTGTTATAATGTTAAATAACATGAATCCGATTTGGAAAAACTCCAAAAGCATGTTCCTCTTATAAATCTTTTCTAAATAGATATTTAAACTAATATCTCGACTTATGAGGATCATATAACCGAAAATGCTTAGCATTAAGCTCGCTGCGAGAATTAAAACTCCTCCTTGTGGATTTAATTCTGAAATAAGGGACCCAACAAAAAAAACAATAAGAGTGAAAATCAAAATACCTAAGAAAGCTAAAGTAAAAGGTGTAGCTCCAGTTGATTTTTCTAATAATATTTCTTTATCGTCAATTATATCAACCTTCCTTTTTATACGTTTCTTCCTTTTATCAGTTTTAGTATCATCTGTAGTTGTTGCTCTTTTCTTGTAAGCACTTAGAAATATTTGCCTATAAATCACATCGTGACTAGTGTTTTTAAGTCGAATATAACCATAAGCCACGAGAAACCCAATTATTGCAGATATAAGTATAACTATTAATGATTCTGGCCCTGTCATTACTACACTTGGTATTTCTGGATAAAAATCAATCTGTTGTGTATCAACAAGCACAGTTTCTCCTCCAAAAATATCAAGTAAAATAACTTTATAAGTTAGCGTACTGGTATCTTCAGGTATTTCCGTTAAAACTCCCCTGAAATCAGGGCTGTTTGAGATCAACTCTAAAACATTCCAAGTTGTGCCGTCATCAAAAGAATATTGGAATAAAATCTTATCAACATATTCTAAATCACTGGTTATGGTGATCTCAATATTATACTCTCTTGATGAAGAATAGCTGCTTGTTTCATTAAAGAGACTAGTACTGAACCACTCATAATGTGGCATGTCATAAGTGTAATACAAACTATTCTGATCAAGAACAAAAACATTTCCCGCTAAATCTTCTGCTTGTACATAAAATTGAATTGCATTTGTAAAGTCATCCCTGGGAATTATAGCGAAGTAGGAATCTCCTCCAGTATGAATCATCGGCCTTAAAATCCATTCACCTAAATCCCTTTTAAAATATAATGAGGGAATAAAAGGAATGTCATCGGTAATAGTTGCCGATATTTCAACATCAAGCCGTGGTGTTGGAGTAAAACTCCAGTTTGTAGCTAAATTTGTTATTGCAGGAGCGTTATAGTCAGCATAAAACCAACCTTGCTCATTATGGTGATTCCCCGCATCGTCCATGATTATCATATTGTAGGCATACTGACCTTCCGCAATGTATTGACCAAAGTCATCGATTCCATCAAAAGTTACTTCGGAAGAAACTGCGGACGAGAGTGAATCGTGTATAGTTCTAATTAAACCACCTTCGCGGCTGAAATATATCTCGTAATCGTTTCCATCAGATTTTTGGGTGACATAGAATATATCATATATACTCGAAGTGAAAAGAGTCGCATTATTTGTGCTGGTTACCAATATAGGACCTGACCAAGTAATTCCTAAATCAGTGGATCTTATCTCTTTCACAGTATAATTTGTCCAACTCCCAAATATTTCTTGATCGTGGATATACCGTATTTTTACTTGTATTGGTTCGATCGGTGACGGTTTGATTATAAGTATTTTTGGTTCTCTCATCATTCTCCCCATCGGAAAATTAGTACCAATACCTCTTGGCTCTCTCCATTCGTTAGTTGATACATTTAATGTTGCAATAGTATAATTTGCAACTTTGAATTGCATTCCAAATTCGCCACTATTATTTAGATAGGGTAAAACTATGTGTAATAAGTCATTTTCATAGTCATAAGCCATATCAGATTTTAAGTCATATAAATTAGAAAATCCCAAAGAATGATTTTTCCACGATGCTGAAATACTCCAATTAAATCCTAAATTCGTCGATTTAATGACAGTATACTCAGCAAGAAGTTTATGCTGAAGAAGGAATAAAGTTCCATTATTCGTTAATATCATTTTATCAGCTTTATCAGTTGGATTTAGAGCAGTCATTAATATTGGCGGCTCGAAAGTGTTTCCTTCATCAAAACTTCTAAATAGTAAATCCTCATTTATATCTACATTTCGCAAATATACTACTAAAACAGGACCCCAAGCTGCACCTATATACCTAAGGTTAGAAGCCTCTTTTGTAATGCGCGCAATTTCAACAGGATTAGACCAAGTTATTCCATTGTCCATTGATTTACACAAATATATAATACTTGTGCCTAATTCAATCATTCTGTAAAGGATATACAACTGACCTGTATTTGATCTGAAGATATGAGGATCCATTTCATGCATGTTATTACTCGTAACTCTTTGCCATTCACTAAGGCTCGTGCCTTCCTTAAAAATTTCTAGTACCACCTTACATTCCTCTGAGGCAAGTAGATCCCACGATATTTCTGAAAGGGCTGTATTACTTGCTAGGGGATTGAAAAAATCTCTATTTGGTATATATTCCCTGAAATAAGGGATTGTATTGTCTATTGTGATATACTTAGTTTCACTGATGATTTCAGTATCGTTTTGAGCAAAAAATTCTACTTTTACCATAGATATAGTAATAGGTTTTATCCCATTTTGACGACCATTCCAAAAACGCTGCTCATGTTCGTTTTTGGTAAAAAAACCTTTAACAGTCCAAAAGATGGGATTTTCGTAAACATAATATTGATAAACTTCAGTCAATCCAGTATACGAGGCTTCGTAAAATAATTGAATTGTCTTCCCGTCGTAAGCGAAGTTCAATGAAGTGTAAGACAAAAATTGGTCTTCTAATGTATCGTGATATCCTAGAGAATCCCCTACCCAAGGGTTTCCAAATCCAATACAAGTGAAGTTCAAAAGTTCGTAAAAATTTTCTGGTAATTTCTTGCGAATATGTATTTGTCTGAAAATATTATTTGTTTTGTCATACAAAAAATCAAAATTAATTTCAACCCCACTGTAAATAATATCTGTTGGAACATTGGAGTAAAGAGTTTCGTTATTGACTTCTCTATATTCTGCCCATGTAATATTATATGTTGAAAACTGATCTCTAGCCATCCACATGAGCCATTGGTCCCCTGTTTCGTGGTCAACTTGCATTTTTATTTTTTCTATGAAATTTCCTGTTGATATAGTTACATTTTTAGGGGTGCTCCAAGTTGCTCCATTATCGTGACTTTCAAAATAGATGATGGGCGTAAGATTTGTTTTATTTGCCTGAGTTAATACATAGATTGTAGAATTTTTAAGAATGCATACCTCTATTGGAGGACCCCGCAATGGATGGAAGAATGATTGAGTTCCAATCTCAACAGCTTGAATAATTGTTTTTGGTTCTGTCCATGTAGTTCCATTATCTACTGAATTTACGAATACTAAGTCAGAAAAATTATACCATGAAGCAGTACCTATAACTCCTGTTTCAGGGTAAGCAGCAACTGCGGTTTCTTTTAAGTCATAATTAAGTTCAAAAAAAGTCGTTCCCGATGGAATAAATTCTGCAGCTGTTTTCTCTTCCCAAGTCAAACCATTATCTTCGCTTATAAGTAGTTTAATTTTATATTTTCCAATTCTATTTATAGTTTGATCCTCACGCTCGATATCTAATTCCAAATAAGAAATATACCAGATGTTTGTTCCACTAGGATGATCGAAACCAACTTCCCCTTCAATTTCAATCGTGTCTGTCAAAAGGTTTGGAAAATTTTTAATGTTTATAGTAAAATTTCCATTTCTATTTGCCCCAAACGAAAAAAAGACACCATCGTTAGAACCTGGAGACGATTCAGGTGAAATATAATTCGTTGAAAGCACAAACTCTTCAGTCAATAGAAATGGATCAGCAGATAATTCCAAATTCGCATTGTCAAAATCTTTAACATTTTTTCCGCTTTGACTAATCATACCAACAAAAGTATATGTGATAAACATACTGGTGCAAACAAGAAAAATAAATGAAAGTTTCTGATATCTCTTCATTTTCTTTTACCTATTTTTTTTGAAAATTTAGTATAAAAAAATGCGTTGAAAATAATATTGCTTCATTTTAATATTACTTTATCTAATGATCTAAATTACGAGAATAATAATTCTTAATAATTATATATAGAGATGTACTTGAAAATACTAGAAGTGGAGTATTTTTTACATATAAAACTTCTCGATTACTAGGTAAAATCCTAAATAAAAATAAGAATGAATATTAAAATAGAAATTTCTTAAGTTTTTTCCAATTCCATTTGGCTAATTGCTTTACCAGACCTAAATGGTATATCGTCTATACTTTCACCAGCACTATAACCAAATTTCTTCTTAAAGGAATCGTTTAACGATTGGAAGTATAATGATAGTGGGAGATGCTGTGGGCAATTATTATCACAATTCCCACATTCAACGCAACGATCTGCGACGTGAGCAATTCTTGTTAATTGATAGGATTCCTTATTGATGATCTTTTCTTTCCTCTTCTTCATTAAAATGCAATCAACGCAATAACACACAGGACAGCCACGAATGCACATATTACACATCGTACAAGCTTGGAATCGCTCCAATTTCTCTTCTTGTGAAAGTTTGTCCCATTCTTCTAAATCTTTTGCTCTTTTTGCTAAAGCATTATCTTTTATTTGCTTCAGAACTTCATTTTGTTTCGTTTTTATATTTTCAGGTAATGGCTTTTTGTTGATCTTTGATTTTTCTACGAGATTTGCTCCTTTATCTGAATACACTTTAAGAACTATTTCGTCTGAATCAATAGTTAACCCAAGATCACTAACGCTTATATCAGCAACAACAGGAACTTTCCTAATACAACGCGAACAATTTTCTGCGATCTCCAATCCAACTTCTTTAGTGCTGCCATCTTCGAATTTAAGAACTAATCCATTTTCGCCAACTTTTTCTTTTACCACTTTAGTTAAATCAAGTCCTTCTAGTTTTTTCAAATCACGGGCAGCATTTATTACCATTCCTCTGTCCTCAAATCCAATAACAAAAAGGTTATCCATATTAATCTGTCTGATCTTTACAAGCTCAATTATACCCCGCGTATCACAGGGACGAGCGATTACACCTACTTTTTCTTTCTTTGCCCCATCGACTGACTTGTGTAAGAATTTCGCAGCAGTATCCGTTCTTGCATACCCATAAACAATTAAGCTTGTCAACGGAAAAGTAGCTAAATCCTCTGGTTTGTCTACGAGTACTGGAGACACGGTAAATCTATCTATATCTCCAGACTTCTTGTCTACTTTTAGATTTGCTCCAATAACCTTATCCACTATTTTTTCTTGCAAAAGCGTAGCTAATAGCTTAGGAAAATCTTCACTTTTAATTAAATATTCATCTAATGCATCCATGTTATTCCAACTCAAATTAATAAAAACTTCTTCTTCAATTTTTGTTTTAAACTTCTTTTTTATTTCTTAAACATCACTATAACTTTTTTTTAAATTTCTTTTATGTGTTGTATGGTGCTCCCATCTCTTCAATTGAGTTCTCGTTTTTTTAACTCAACATCATTAGTTAACACATATAAT